>NZ_WHIZ01000029.1:0-23211 GCF_009372125.1 Thermococcus sp. 101 C5 | reverse complement strand
TACCACGAGAAGTTTAGGGAGTGGAAAATAGGACAAGCCTGGCTGGTTAAAAATCCAAAAGGAGTTTTTCTCCACGTGGTGTTCTCAAAGGAAGTTGAAGTCAGAGAGTCAAAAGCCGTCGTTGGTGTGGACTTGAACGAGAACAATGTAACCCTCAGCCTTCCAGATGGGAACTTTATCCAGATCATTACTCACGAGAGGGAAATTAGAACGGGTTATTTCTTGAAGAGGAGGAGAATTCAGAAGAAGCTAAAAACGGGTAAAAAGAGAAAAGAGCTTTTGGAAAAGTATGGCGAAAGAGAAAGGAACAGACTAAATGACTTGTATCACAAGTTAGCAACCAAGATTGTTGAACTGGCAGAGAATTATGGTTGTATTGCCCTTGAGGATTTGACTAATATTAGAGACTCAGTCAGATACTCTGCTGAGTTGAATGGTCGCTTGCACAGGTGGAGTTTTAGAAAGCTTCAATCCATTATCGAGTATAAAGCCAAGTTAAAGGGTGTGAGTGTCGTTTTTGTTGATCCTGCTTACTCTTCATCCCTGTGTCCGATATGTGGGGGGAAGCTAGTCCCGAATGGGCACAGGGTTTTAAAGTGCTCGAATTGTGGTTTTGAGGCTGATAGGGATGTGGTTGGCTCGTGGAATATTCGCTTGAAAGCCCTGAAGATGTGGGGAGTCTCCGTTCCCCCCGAAAGCCCTCCGATGAAGACGGGAGGAGGGAAGCCTACCCGTTACGAAATTAACACCCTACACGCACTTTACTGGTAGGCAGAACGGTTCAAAGATTCTGTGGTCTATTTCGTAGACCGTGAATGCCAAGTATAGGAACAAGAACGCTGTTGCGATTGTTGCTCCACCTGGGAATCCTCCACCCGGGGTCAGGTGTCCGTGGATAAAGATGTAAGCTCCAAAGAGCATTATGAACGGCAAAAGCAGCCTTGCACCGGTTGTTAAAACAACGCTTCCTTCTGTTTTTGCGGTTCTCTTCCTCCTATTCCTCCATAGAAGAGCTGCAACGCCGGTAGATGCTATGAAGAGCACCGTAACCTCTCCCAAGGTATCAAAACCTCTGTAGTTAACAACCACAGCTGTTACAGCGTTCACAGCACCGGTTTCTTCCTTAACATGCTCAAGGTAGTATTTGCCCACGAGCATTCTATCTTCGCCAAAGGGAACTTGATCGAGGGCTTTTGCCATCCAAAGCCCTATTATCAATATGAAAACTATGGCAAGGATCCGCTTCACCATCTCACCCACCATCCTGTGCTTTCTTCCTCACTCTCGTATCTCTCGGTTCTCTTTATTGCAAGGATGAAAACCGCGGCGCTCAAAGCAGCACCTATAGCTGCCTCTACCATCGCTACATCCGGTGCTTGGAGGAAGAAGAACGCTATTGAGGCAAACAGGCTTACTGCAGCCATTCCAACTACTGCCGCTAAAAGGTCTCTCCATTCAACTGCAAAGATTGCGGAGATCACCATAAGAGCAGCTATAAAAATGGCAACCCAGTCACTCATTCGTCTCAACCTCCTGTGAAGCTTCCTCTAACTTCTCTTCTATTTCGTTCACTCGTTCCAAAGACCCCTCTGCTTCCTTGTATTTGTCCACAACAGTGCCTTCCCACAGGGGGACCCCACTCTTATATGCTGCTCTAATCAATGCATGTGCCGCTATTGGATTCGTGAGTAGCAGAAATACCGCAATTATCAAAGTCTTTGGAATCCAGGAGTAGCTTCCCAGCTCTCCAACGGCCCATATTCCAGTTCCCACTATGACACCAAGAGAACCCAAGGTGGCGCTCTTGGTTGCAGTTTGCATTCTGTTGTAAACATCAGGCATTCTAATAAGGCCCAGAGATGATAGCACGTAGAAGAATGTTCCGAAGAGCACGAGGGCCTGGCCGATTATTGAAGCAACACTCATAGACCTCCCTCCATGTATCTGGCGAAAGCTATAACTCCAACGAAAGCAAGAACCGCATAAACTAAGGCCACGTCGAGAAATATTGCTCTCTTGTAGTACAGGGCAAACAGCACCATCAGTCCGGTGGTTAGAGTAGTCATTATGTCCACTGCGACTATTCTATCTGCTGTCGTTGGTCCTCTGAAAAATCTGTACATGCTCAAAACAACGGCAATGGCTATTAGGATCAAATAAACCTCTATCATTCGAAGATCACCTTCAGGAATTTTTCAAAAGGTTTTGTTATCTTTTCAGAAGCTCCTTCTACGCTCTCATCCTTCACATCAATCCAGTGAATGAAGTAGCGATCTCCTTTAACATCGAGGGTAATTGTACCCGGGGTCAAAGTTATTGAATTGGCAAGTGCGAGCTTTCCAGTGTTATTTGTGAGAACTGTTTTGCATTCAACGATTCCCGGCTTTATGGGTCTCTTTGGATGTAAAACACGGTATGCAACGTCGAGATTTGCAAGTACCATTGCCCAGAGGAAGTAGGGTATGTATGCTATGAAGTAGAGAACTCTCTTGGGATTGAGATTTCCTAGACCTCTCTCTGTAAAAACTTCGTATGTCAGCGCTCCAATGACCAATGACAGTATCGCTCCGATGATGACTTCCTGAGGATCAAGGCTACTGGTTAAAAACAACCAGATAATAAACAAAACCAAAACAGTATGGACGTACCGGCTTATCTTGCTTGCTTCTCCCATGTAACAACCCTCCACAGGTCAAGGTTGAAATTTTTTTACACCTAACGTTTCTAACCTTTATTGTGATATTGAAGTTTATAAACCTTATCAAAACACCAAGAGGTTAAAAACTAATGGTTAAATAACTACAAGTTTGCTTTTCTAAATTTAACAAAAAAGAACAACTATATACCAAATTGTACAAAAATTAAAAGGGAGCAATGAAAAATAGTATCACGCAGTACTATGATGATACACCAATACGTACATCAGGACGACAAAATAATTTTCAAACAAATAATAATTATAAAATTAGAGAAAAACTCAATAAATTGAGATGCGCCTAACACCTTCAAGCTTTGATAGTTCGTTTATCAGGTCTCCCGGAATAGGCTTCTCAGTAATTATGGTCAAAGTTGCCTCTGGGTAAAGCTCTGGGTCTTCTGCAACAACCTGAACAATGTTTATTCCCTTCTCCGCAATTTTTGACGCTACTTTTGCCAGTATTCCTATAGCCCTTGGCTCAGGCTCTATTTCTATGACCCCATATCCAACATGCCTTCCGACGTATTTCATGTGGACTGTAGGCTCAAGGTTGGTGTATATTTCTCTAAGCTCCGGGACCTTCAATATCATGGCAACTGTTTCTTTGACAACTCTTCTGTCTATATCGAGGGCCTTGGCTATCTTTGTGTATGGCACTTCTATATCTCCGCATTTTATCTTCATGTCGTCCGAGACTTTGAGGCCGTATTTCAACAGCAGCTTTGCTATTTGTTTTCTGACTGGATACTCATCAAAGTAGTGCTCAAGTTTGCCCCACATTTTCCTCACCTCTGTTCACAATAGTTCATCACTAGACTATTTGCTGCAAAGGTATTAAAATGTTTCCATGCGGAACTGTGTCCAAATTATGTTTTTATAAATTTTGTGACATAGAGGCAAGACATGGTCGTTATGCCCAACTTATCTCTATTCCGAGACATTTAAAAAGTTCAACGAAGGCTCTTTATAGGGGATTAAAAGTGAGATTTAAACCAAAACCATTGAAAGGTGACGTCAAATTTGAGTGCAAATTCTGCCTCGATTGCTGTAGAGGGCGATTTATCTACCTAACTTTGCGCGACATAGAGGGGATAATGAAACACGGCCACGACCCGCAGGACTTTATCCTTTTAACTGTGCAAGATGGAAAAATACGCTTTGTTTTAGCCTACAGGGAATGGGATCTCGGCTGTGTTTTCCACGACCCGGAGACCGGAAAATGTAAAATTCACGAGTATAATCCTATCATCTGTCAGATATATCCTTTCATGGTCTCTCACAAACCCCTTGGTGTTGAAGAAGAGGAGCCCTTTGAGTACAAGGGTCAGAAGTTGTGGCTCTATTATGATGAAAGCTGTCCGGGAATAGGAGAAGGAGAAGAGATTATCACTAGGGCGAGAATAGCAGAACTTGGTGTGAGATTTAAAGAAGAGTTTGAAAAAACAGATTTGGACAGTTTTAACACTCTTTTAAACGGTGAAGACAATGGAACTCAAGTATAGGAGGACTTCCTCCTGGGAGTTTGATTTGATAATGAAGGAATCTGAAAAATTCGGGGAATTGAAGCACGAGTTTTTTGGGATAGTCGAGGGAAAGTTTAGAGACGTCTACGCGGTAAACGAAGAAGTATGGAAAAAGATAGAAAATTTGAGGATAAAGCCCTACGCATTTGGAACGTTTGTTGGCACGATAAAGGTTGATGAAAATCTCGTCGAGAAGTTCTATCCAAACATAGAGTTCTTCTATTTTGTAGAAATCACGAAAAATTATGCCATTTTAAAGCCAAAAACGGCTTTTCTTTTCACAACGGGCAAAGATGTACCCAGAGAGGGAGTCAAAGAGTACAGCTGGCAGGGGAGCAAAAAGCTGGTTATTCTGAATGAAGATGGCATAATTCTCGGATTGGGTCTCATAAACCCAAAGAGCGAAAAGAAGTTCATTAAAAACATAACGGATGTTGGTGAGTTCATAAGGAGGCACAAATGACCTTCTTCCGTGCTTTACCTTTCCTTTTGAAAGCCTCCACCTTCAGAGGGGGAGGGTCAGCGCAAACTTTAAATATTTTCGGCAATATAATATCTATTGGTAACTAAAATTACTGTTCTCTCAAAAGGTCTAAAATCAGCTAGTAGTTTATAGAAGGGGGTGGGAGGATGGTCAAGAGAGTAAAAACCGGCATTCCGGGGATGGATGAGATACTTCATGGGGGAATTCCGGAGAGAAACGTAGTTTTACTTAGCGGTGGTCCTGGGACAGGAAAAACCATTTTCAGCCAGCAATTCTTATGGAATGGCTTACAAATGGGTGAGCCTGGGATTTACGTAGCCCTCGAAGAGCATCCGGTTCAGGTTAGGCAGAACATGGCACAGTTTGGATGGGATGTCAAACCCTACGAGGAGCAGGGAATGTTTGCAATGGTTGACGCATTCACTGCCGGAATAGGGAAGTCAAAAGAGTATGAGAAGTACATAGTACACGACTTAACCGATATAAGAGAATTCATCGATGTATTGAAGCAGGCTATAAAGGAAGTCAACGCTAAGAGGGTTGTTGTTGATTCTGTTACGACGCTTTACATAAACAAACCGGCTATGGCGAGAAGCATAATCCTCCAGCTCAAGAGGGTTCTGGCTGGAACAGGATGTACAAGCATCTTTGTGAGCCAGATAAGCGTGGGCGAAAGGGGTTTTGGTGGGCCTGGAGTAGAACATGGAGTTGACGGTATCATAAGACTCGACCTTGATGAGATCGATGGAGAGCTCAAACGTTCCCTTATAGTCTGGAAGATGCGTGGTACAAGCCATTCAATGAGAAGACACCCGTTTGAGATAACCGACAAAGGAATAGTGGTTTATGCTAACAAAGTCCTGAAGAGAGGAGGAATTGTAGAAATTTAAAGGGGGTGATAGGCGATGACAGTTGAGATTCCACTTAACCCTGTTGGAAGACAGGAAATTCACCAGTTAGAGAGCATCCTCCTCTTTGCAACGCTCTTTAGACCCGAGGTCATTGAGCTAATCAAAGATCCTGCAGAGAGGCTAACATGGGTTGACAGCTTAGCCGTTGCAGCGGGAGCAATTGCAAGAGAGAAAGCCGGGATGACAACAAGCGAGATTGCAAGGGAGCTCGGCAGAACCGAGCAAACTATAAGGAAGCACCTCAAAGGTGAAAGCAAGGCTGGGCAACTGGTTAGAGAAACCTACGAGCTGATAAAGCAGGGGAAGCTCGATGAGCTTATCAAGACCATAGAGATGATAGAAAAAGGAGGACTCAAAGAGGTAATTGCCAAGGAGGAATATGAGAAGCTCATGCAGGAGTATGAAAAGCTCAAGATGGAATACGAGAAGGTTAAGGAAGAGCTCGAAAAGATGAAACAGACAGTGGAGCTTGAAAACCTGGAGAAGGCTAGAGAAGAGATAGAGAAGCTCAAGAGAGAGCTCGAAGAAACAAAAGCAGAACTCGAAAGAGTCAGGAAAGAAAAGAAGGAACTTGAAAAAGAGCTTGCAGAAGCTAAAGTAAAAATTATGGAGCTACAGAGCAGGAAAGTTGAAGAGGCAAAAGTCAAAGAACTGGAAGAAAAGCTCAAAGCAAAGGAAGAAGAAGTTAACAGACTAGAGAAACTGCTCGACGAAATCACACATGAAAAGCTGGAGCTCGAAAAGAAAGTTGAAGAGTTCGAGGGCCTTGCAGAGGAGTGGAGAAAAGAGAAAGAGGAACTCGAGAGAAAAGTCAACGAGCTTTTAAAAGAGAACAATGAACTTAAACAGAGACTCGAAGAGCTTGAGACCTACAAGATCAAGTTCGAGAATATCAAAGACAAGATAGAGAAAATAAAGATAGAGCTTGAAAAGTTGCTGGAGTGATTATCCCTCGTTTCTTCTATCTAGTTTTTCTTCCCATGTTAGGATCATGTGTGTGAATGTGCCTTCCTCCTCTTTGATTCCTCTCTTTACTTCTGAAACGTGGGCGTATTGAGCTCCGAATTTTTCGAGGATATAATCTACTGCTTTCTCTGGATCCGCCTTTTCGCCGCATGTATAGACATCTAACGCCGCGTATCCTTCTTCCGGCCATGTATGGACGGATATGTGGCTCTCAGCAACAATAACAACTCCGCTGACTCCTGTCGGCGAGAACCTGAAAAAGTAGCTTGCCTTGACTTCCATGTTTCCCACTTTTGCTGCCTCCAAGAAGATCTCCCTTATTTTGTTTGGGTCTTTTAGGACTTCCGGATCGCATCCTGAAGCTTCAACAACGTAATGATATCCAATGGTATCCATGAGCATCACCTACTTTAGTTGTCCACCTTAGGTTTTAAAACTTGTTCTATTTATGGGCTGTTCTTTAAACGATAACTACCGGAACATTTGAATATTTTTGGTTCCGTAAAGCTTAAATGGTTTTGAGTCATATTTTTTGATGGTGTGGCAGTCTCCGATATGTGGGGGAAAGTTAAGCCCGAATGGAGACTGCTGAAAGCCCTGAAGATGTGGGGAGTTCCCGTTCCCCCCGAAAGCCCTCCGATGAAGACGGGAGGAGGGAAGCCTACCCGTTACGAAATTAACACCCTACACACACTTTACGGGTAGGCAGAACGGGCCATTGAATAGATTTTTAAATGCTACGGTGGAGTATCTAAAAAGACGATACTGTGCACTAAAATTCTGTAGGGGTGAACAAAATGCTCGAAGATACCCTTAAACGGCTCGCAACTGCAAATCCTAAGAAAATGATAACATATCCGCTAATTGTTTTTCTTGCAGCGCTTTTAATATTGGCGGTTCATTTTCCGAAACTCGGAACAGATCTTGAGGGAGGAGTGGTTATAACTATTCATGGAGGAAACGCTAACGCAAAAGATGTTGAGAACATACTAAAGGCAGAAAATTTCGAAGTCACAGTGAGAGAAATTAGGAGCATTACAGGAGACACAAAAGTAGAAATACGAGCACCTGCCGATGTAGATGTGCAGAGAATAGTTGAACTCATAAAATCAAAATATCCCGATGCAGCAATTTCACAAACTCAATTTGGGCCCAGTTTATCAAAAACTGCCCAAGAGCAGAGTCTAAAAGCTATTTCTCTGGCATTTCTCGGAATGGCCATCGTTGTGTTCCTGTTCTTTAGGGTTCCGGTACCATCTTTGAGTGTAATCTTCTCGGCTCTTTCAGACATGGTGATAGCACTCGCCTTGATGAGCATCTTTGGTTTGGAACTAACCCAGGCTACAATAGCTGCCCTTCTAATGCTTATAGGCTATTCCGTAGACAGCAACATACTCCTTACTACCAAGCTCCTGAGGAGGAAAGAAGACACCGTTGAAGAGGCTTACTTTTCAGCAGTCTCTACAGGCTTCACAATGAGCACCACAACACTGGGGGCTTTAGCGTCACTGTGGTTAATTTCACAAGCGGAAGTTATCGACATGATAGCAGCTGTATTGATTTTTGGATTGCTTGCTGACTTTATGAACACATGGATCCTCAATGCTGGAGTGCTAAGATGGTACATACAAAGGGGTGAGAAAAAATGAATCTAAAGAAGCTCCTTTTGAACGGCAGGGTTCTCTTACTCATCCTCGTTATTGTGGGGTCGATCTTAACAATAATTGCTCAGGGGATAACTTACGGTTTGGATATAAGCGGAGGCGTTGAGATAACTGTGCAGCTCGAAAAACCTGTCGATGAGGCAACTATGGAAGAGGTTAGGATTTCACTTGAGAATAGATTGAACACTCTTGGAGTTAAAGACATCACGTTAGAGCCATGGGGAGATCAGATAATTAAAATAAGAGTTGCCAACGTCACAGAAGAGGAAGCAAGCAGCATTATAGACACCATAAACCGTCAGGGTGTTTTCTACGCTGAATTCGATGGTGTTATATTTGCAACTGGGGCTGACATAAAGAGGGTTGACCAGGTAAGCTACGAGCCCAGGGAGGGAGCTTGGATTGTTCCGTTTTCAATATCCAAAGAAGCCGCAGAAAAATTTGCCCAGCTGGCACTGGGGAAAGTGGGATACCCAGTGGACATCTTTCTTGACCCACCCGTAAATTCAACCTTGATAGTTTCCCCGGAGATATATACTCTAATGAACTCAAATGAATTTAAATTTGTACCTGATGCCAAACCTCTGCCACAGAGACTTAAAGAAGCATTCAACATCGATGTGATTCCTTACGAAAACCAAAGTGTTGAGGAAATAGCCCAGCTTGTCCAGGGAAAAGAGAAAATTATCCTTGTTGACGTTAATGGAGAGCTAGAATCAAGCCTGAAAGCCTTGGGAATAAAAGTTGAAAAGAGAGAGCCAAGGGCTGGAGAGGCTGCAGATGAATTTATTAAGAGAATACTGGGTCTTTATGGGCCATATAGGCTTCAAGAAGGACTCACCACCGGAGAACCCCATACTGAACTAGCGATTTCAATTGGGGGATCTAAAGAAGACATTGCAGCAATGGGACAGGCTCAGGTCGTTTCAGTGGTGTTAAGGAGTGGATCACTTCCAGTAAAAGTTTTTGTAGAGGGAGTTAACTACATTCCTCCCACCTTGGGAGAGCAGTTCAGAAAACAGGTAGTGCAGGCTGGAATAGTGGCTTTGCTTGTGGTTGGATTGATAGTATATCTTCACTACAGAAAGGCAAGAATTGCTATTCCAGTGGTACTTACAAGTCTAAGCGAAGTTATTGCAATTTTGGGAGTTGCTGCACTGATAAGATGGAACCTCGACCTGCCAAGTATAGCCGGTATAATAGCAGCTATAGGTACGGGAGTTGACCAGCAAATAGTCATAACAGATGAACTCCTGGGAGGAGCTAAAAAAGAAAAGATCACGAAGAGGAGCGGAGTACTGAAGAGGATGGGCAGGGCGTTCTTTGTTATCTGGGCATCAGCAACAACCACAATAGTTGCAATGAGCTTTTTATTCAAGTTTTTCGTAGGAGGCTTGAGAGGCTTCGCATTCACCACGATACTTGGAGTACTCATTGGGATACTAATAACAAGACCAGCCTACGCCGAGATAGCCAAGGCTCTCCTCAATGAAGAGAGGTGAGACAAATGTTCATTGTAATAATGGGTGCCGGGAGGGTTGGATACCTCGTAGCTAAAATGCTGGAAAACGAAGGGCACGACGTCACAATAATTGACATAGACAAGGAGAGAGCCAAAGAGCTCTCCTTCCTTGTTAACGGCCTGGTAATCGAAGGAGATGCAACAGACCACAAGACCTTAGAAGAGGCTAACGTGAAGCAAGCAGACGCTTTTGCAGCATTAACTGGAAGAGATGACGCAAACATATTAGCCTGCATTCTTGCAAAGCACCTAAATCCCGAAATAAAGACCGTCCTCAGGATAAGCAAACCAAAAAATAAGGAAATCTTCGAGAAAGTTGAGGACCTGAAAAAGTACTTTGATGTAGTTATAAGCCCCGAAGAAATAGCAGCTAACTACATATTTAGGAGTCTGACAACTCCAGGGTTCGATAGGGTTTTATTCCCCAGAGAAGGGGCAGAGCTCGTTAAGTTCTATTTGGAGGACGACAGCGAAATTTCAGAAAAAGCAGTGAAAGACTTGAACTTACCAAAGGACTCCCTTATAGTGGCAATATATGACGAAAAGGGCAACCTAATAATCCCCTCAGGAGATACGAAACTGCCTAAAAAGGGCGAAGTGGTTGTTTTTGCTAAAAACTCAGTCCTAAACGAAATCAAAAAGATCTTTGAACAGAAGAAAAACAGTAAAGACCAGACTTGAAGTATGTTCAAAACTAATCTATGAATCCTTTTTATTGTTTTATCATTTATACAAAAATTTTCACCTTTTTCTGTTCTATTTTGTGCACCTTTGAGCATAAATTATTTAAAGTATCCACTTAACACTCCTTTGTACTGGTTACTTTCATTAAATTCATTGGAGGGCTTCTCATGGAGACAATCATTAAAGAAATTGTGGATGCTGAAAAAAAAGCCGAAGAGAGGATTGAAAAAGCAAAAGAAGAAGCAAAGATGATAATAAACCGTGCAAAAGAAGAAGCCAAAAAAATTGAGGAAGAAATACTAAAAGAAGCCCAAGAGCAGGCGAATTCTCTTATCGAAGCAAAAAGATTGGAAGGTGAGCAGGAAGCAAAAAAGATTTCTGAAGAGGGCGAAAAAGAGCTTGAGGAGATAAGGATTAAGGCAACACAAAACTTCGAACAGGCAATTGAAGAGGCAATAAAGCTCATTAGAGGTAGATGAAAAATGTTCAAGCCAGAAGAGATGGTCAAGATAGAAGTGTTGAGTCTAAACAGATATAAGGATTCTATCTTGACTTATCTCCATGAGCAAGGCGTCCTAGAGATTCGGGAAATTGATGTAGATGTTGCCCAGAAAGACGCTCCAAATGAGTTCTATAGGAAAGCTGCGTCATATACCATTAGTCTTTCCCGCCTTATAGAGTTTTTGAAATTATATAAAAAACAGGAACAAGGCGGCATTAAAGGATTCATTTTTCCAGAATTAAAACCAAAGAGAAAATACAAATACAGAGGAATCGAGAACCTGATAAAGGAAATCGAGAGCTTTCTCGAAAATGCCGAGCCGGAAATAAAAAACATTGAGAGCAAGATATCTTCTTTAAATACTGAAATAGAAAGGCTAAAAACGGAAATAGAAACCTTAGAATTGCTCTCAGCATTGGACATTGAGATAGAATACCTCAAACCTACGAAAAGCGTTGAAATAGTTGTGGGGTTTGTTGAAAAAGACAAGTTTTTGCCTCTAATTGAAGAACTAAAAAAAGCTCTCGATAACAGAATAGCTTATGTTTCGAGAGATTTAAAGGGAAAAGTTTTTGTTGTAGTTGCCCTGTTGAATAGAGACTACGACAAAGCCAATCCAATTCTTGCGAAGTACTCATTTGAAAGAATTGAAGTCCCTGAAGTAAGAGGAAAGCCAAAAGAGGCTATAGCAGAGCTTCAAGAAGAAATCGCACGGCTCAATAAGGAACTGGAAGCAGCAGAAAAAGAGGCAAAATCTCTCGCTGAAAAGTATCACGATGAGTTGGTCTTCTACCAAGAACTCATGGAGAATGAAAGGGACAAAGCAAACATGTTAAGCAATTTAGTAAGAACAAACATGACTTTTGCTCTTACTGGGTGGCTGCCGAAAAAATATGTTCCTAAAATCGTTGAAGGCCTTAACAAAATATCTCACGGCAAAATCTACGTAAATATAAGGCCACCAACACCAGAGGAGCTCGATGAAATACCTGTAAAACTGAAGAATCCTAAATTCATTGAGCCCTTCGAAATGCTGACCGAAATGTTCGGTGTTCCAAAATACAATGAACTTGATCCAACACCAATACTGGCTTTCACGTATTCGTTTTTCTTTGGCTTCATGTTGACGGACTTTATGTATGGGCTAATAATAGCAATAGTCGCTGCGCTGCTTATAATGGGACACAAAAAGCTCAACGACGGTGTTTACAGGTTCTCCAATATTCTTCTCTGGAGTGCTCTCTTCACTATGGTGCTGGGAGTCCTCTTTGGCAGCTACTTTGGAGATGCTTTCCAGAGAGCAGGAATCAACGTGCCAGCAATGTTGGATCCAATGAGGGAAGCATTGATTGTCCTGGGACTGGCATTGGCAATTGGACTGCTTCACCTCTTTATCGGTTATACATTGGGATTCATAGTTAAAGTAAAGAACAAAGAAACCGTTAGCGCAGTGTTAGAGCAGCTTCCATGGATGCTCATAATTTTGGGGGTGGTATTCCTTGCGCTTTCAATGGCAGGATTCACGAGTACCCTACTGGGAGAGGTCTTTTTAGTGCCGGGTGTTGCTCTCTTCGTAATCTCAGAGTTCAAGAGTGACCTTCCAGTCCTTATGAGACTATTGATGACAATCTCAGACTTCTTTGGCTTCATCGGTAACTGGCTGAGCTACGCTAGGCTAATGGCATTAGCATTGGCAACGGCAGGAATAGCGATGGTAATAAACATAATAGTGGCAATGATATGGGGTATTAAAATAGGTCCGGTGCCTTTGGGCATAGTGATCGGTCTTGTAGTGTTTGTCGGGGGACACATCTTTTCAACTGCAATAAACGCTCTTGGAGCGTTTGTTCACGCTTTACGTTTGCATTATGTTGAATTTTTTGGAACATTTTATTCAGGAGATGGTAAGAGGTTTGAACCCTTTAAAGCTAAAAGAGAAGTATCTGAGCTTGAATTAGAGATTTAGGAGGTGTAAGGAAAATGGAGCCAATAGTTTACGTTGCATTGGGTGCCGCACTTGCGGCAGGTATAGCTGGAGCAGCCTCTTCATTTGGTGTTGGAATTGCTGGAGCTGCAGCAGCAGGAGCAGTTGCAGAGGATGAAAAGAACTTTAGAAATGCACTATTATTACAAGGTCTCCCAATGACTCAGAGTATCTATGGGTTAATAACCCTGTTCCTAATTGCTCTCGTGTCAGGTATACTTGGAGGAGGATTTAAGTTCGCCGAAACTACCACAGAAAACATCATTAAAGCAGCCATTCTTTTGGGAGCAGGTCTAACCGTTGGATTAACCGGTCTCTCAGCAATTCCCCAGGGTATAATAGCTTCAGCCGGAATTGGAGCAGTTTCAAAGAACCCCAAGACCTTTACCCAAGCGATTATATTTGCCGCTATGGCCGAGACAATGGCAATCTTTGGTCTCGTTGGGGCTTTGATCCTCATAATTACGGGAGTTGGCTTCTGAGCCTTCTCCCTATTATTACCAGGAGGAATCCTCAATGGAAGGAGCAAAGCTAATTATCGAAGAGATCAACAGGGAGGCAGAGCTGAAAATAAAGTACATCCTAGAAGAGGCAGAAAAGACTGCAGAAGAGCTTAGAAAAGAGGCCGAAAAAAGAGCAAAGGCCAAAGCCGAATGGATACTTAGAAAAGCTCAAACACAGGCAGAGCTTGAGAAGCAGAGAATAATCGCCAATGCCAAGCTTGAAGTTAGAAGGAAGAAGCTTGCACTTCAGGAAGAGCTCATTAATGAGGTTTTAAAGGCACTAAA
Source organism: Thermococcus sp. 101 C5 (assembly GCF_009372125.1). Classification (NCBI taxonomy): domain Archaea; kingdom Methanobacteriati; phylum Methanobacteriota; class Thermococci; order Thermococcales; family Thermococcaceae; genus Thermococcus; species Thermococcus sp. 101 C5. The sequence goes on along the minus strand of NZ_WHIZ01000029.1, from coordinate 9,485 downwards.
AGACAGATTAACTTCAATACCAGAAGGGGAGTACCTTGAAGTTCTCAAAGATTTGATAATCCAGGGAATCAGAGAACTTGGAGAAGAAAAAGTTGTCGTTGCTTCAAACAAAGAAACTCTCGCTTTGCTGGAAAAACACTTGGACGACATTAAGAAGGAGGCAAAAGAGAGGCTCGGAAAGGACATTGAAATAGGCATAGGAACACCGATAGAGACCATAGGGGGAGTAGTAATATACAACTCCGACGGAAGCATAAGAATAGATAACACGTTTGAAGCAAGGATGGAGAGATTCCAAAGTGATCTCCGCTCTAGAATAGCAAAAACCCTGTTTGGGTGAGGAAAGTGGAAGTAAGCACCATAACAGCAATTCTTGACACCAGTCTGGCGGTCATATTTACATGGGTAGCCTACAAAACAGGACAAATTTTGTGGAAGTACACTCCATATTCATACCCAAACGCCAGAATCAGAGCAATGGAGGCGAGGCTTTTCACAGAGCAGAAGTTCAACGAGTTAGCGGAATCAAAAACTCTAAACAACTTTATCATGAACCTTGAGGACAGCGATTACAAACCATACTTAACCTCTCTTCCGGTTTTGAACTCCGAAAGCATAGACAGGGCTCTTGACAGGGCTCTTGCTGATACATATGAGCTCTTCTATAAGATTCTCCCTAAGAGAAGCAGAGAGTTCTTTAAGCTCCTGCTTGAAGAATGGGACGTTAGGAACATAACTTCTTCTGTTAAAGCAAAGCTAAGGGGAGAAGTAGCTAGGGATTACATAAGCGAAATTGGCACAATGGTTGAAAAAGTGAAGGCCATTGCCGACGCAAAGAGCCTCGAAGAAATACTCGTTATACTGGAAGGCACAGAGTATGAGGAACCCTATCAAAAGCTTCTATTGAAGGAGATAACACCAGAGGAGTTTGAAACAGAACTTTACAAAAACCACTATCTGAAGCTCTCCAAATATGCAGCCACAAGAAAAGATGAGGAAAAGAAAATTTTGCAGGAGTTTGTGAAGCTAAAAATCGACAAGATAAACCTAAGCACGATACTTAGGGGAAAAGCTCATGGGCTAGGGGCAGATAAGCTTAGAGATTCTCTGATACCCGGTGGTAAGGTCAAGAGAAAGACTCTCGAAGCTCTTGCAAACATGGAAGATGTCGAGATGGTTCTGGCAGAGTTAGACTCCACAGAGTACTCGGGGATAATAAGGGAGCACAGAGAAGAGATACTGGAGGATATTTCGGCATTTGAAAAGGCATTTGATAGGTACATACTTCAAAGAATGGCGGAGCTGACGAGGTTCTATCCTCTAAGCATTGCAGTGCCATTGAACTACATCCTCCAAAAAGAAAGCGAAATACGGAAGCTCAAAGCCGTAACAAAGCTAATAGAGGACGGGGCAAAGCCAGAAATCATAAAGAGAGTAGTAGGTGAGCTGCCATGAAAATAGTGGTTCTTGGAGATAAGGATACCACACTTGGCTTTAGGCTTGCAGGAGTTCACGAGGCGTATTCGTTTGAAGAAACTATTCAGGAGTTAGAAAGAGCAAAAAACAAGTTAAAAGAGCTCGTAGAAAGGGAAGATATTGGTGTAATTCTGATAACTGAACGGCTAGCTCAAAAAATCGAAATTCCTGATGTGACGTTCCCGATAATCCTTCAAATTCCTGATAAGTATGGGTCACTCTATGGTGAGGAACAATTGAGGGAAATCGTTAGAAAAGCCATAGGTGTAGAGATAAAGAGGTGAAAAACATGGGAAGGATAATTAGAGTTACCGGACCACTGGTCGTAGCTGATGAAATGAGAGGCTCGAGAATGTATGAGGTCGTTAGAGTTGGGGAACTTGGGCTTATTGGAGAGATAATTAGACTGGAAGGAGACAAGGCTGTTATTCAGGTTTATGAGGAAACTGCAGGTGTTAAGCCCGGCGAACCCGTTGTCGGAACTGGAGCCTCTTTGAGCGTTGAGCTTGGCCCCGGGCTGCTAACTTCAATCTATGATGGAATACAGAGACCTCTCGAAATCTTGAGAGAGAAAAGCGGAGACTTTATTGGAAGAGGAATTACAGCTCCAGCATTGCCGAGGGACAAAAAGTGGCACTTCACACCAAAGGTAAAGGTAGGCGATAAAGTCGTCAGCGGAGACATAATTGGTGTTGTCCCCGAAACGAGCATTATAGAGCACAAAATAATGGTTCCACCCGGAATTGAGGGTGAGATTGTAGAGATTGCTGAAGAAGGAGAATACACGATAGAAGAAGTTATTGCAAAGGTTAAAACTCCGGATGGAGAGATAAAGGAGCTTAAGATGTACCAAAGATGGCCCGTCAGAGTTAAAAGACCATACAAAGAGAAGCTTCCGCCGGAGATTCCGTTGATTACCGGTCAGAGAACCATCGATACTTTCTTCCCACAGGCAAAAGGAGGAACCGCTGCAATTCCGGGACCATTTGGAAGTGGAAAATGTGTGGATGGGGATACTTTAGTGCTTACTAAGGAGTTTGGCTTAGTCAAAATAAAGGAACTCTATGAAAAGCTCGACGGAAAGGGAAGAAAAACTGTTGAAGGAAATGAAGAATGGACTGAACTCGAGACGCCAGTAACTGTCTATGGCTACAGAAACGGTAAGATAGTGGAGATTAAAGCTACCCACATCTACAAGGGAATCTCCTCTGGAATGATTGAGATCAGAACGAGAACAGGAAGGAAGATAAAGGTTACCCCAATTCACAAGCTGTTTACGGGCAGAGTAACGAAAGATGGCCTTGCCCTTGAGGAAGTAATGGCCATGCGTATAAAGCCAGGTGACAAAATAGCTGTCGTGAAGAAAATAGACGGCGGTGAGTACGTTAAACTCACAACATCTCCAGACTTCAGAAAGAGCAGAAAAATTAAAGTTCCGGAGGTTCTTGATGAGGATCTTGCAGAGTTCCTTGGATATCTGATGGCCGATGGCACGTTGAAGCCAAGGACTGTTGCGATTTACAACAATGACGAATCTCTGCTTAAGAGAGCAAACTTCCTTTCCACAAAGCTCTTTGGAATTAAGGGTAAGATAGTTCAGGAAAGGACGGTCAAAGCATTGCTAATCCACAGCAAGCCTTTAGTTGACTTTTTCAGAAAGCTGGGAGTCCCAGAAAGTAAGAAGGCTAGAAACTGGAAAGCTCCTAGAGAGCTTCTACTTTCACCGCCTAGCGTAGTTAAGGCGTTCATAAACGCATACATTGTCTGTGACGGTTACTATCACGAAGGAAAAGGCGAAATTGAAATAACAACAGCATCTGAAGAAGGAGCTTACGGACTGAGCTATCTGCTCGCAAAGCTTGGAATATATGCAACGTTCAGGAAAAAGCAGATAAAAGGTAAGGAGTACTACAGAATTGCCATAAGCGGAAAGACTAACCTCGAAAAGTTGGGAATTAAAAGGGAAACAAGAGGGTACACGAACATTGACATAGTTCCAGTTGAAGTTGAAAGTATATACAAAGCATTAGGGAGACCGTATAGTGAACTAAAGGGGGAGGGAATTGAGATTCACAACTACTTAAACGGGGAAAACATGACGTACGAGACTTTCAGGAAGTTTGCCAAGCTTGTAGGTCTTGAAGAGGTAGCCGAAAATCACCTCAAGCACATTCTTTTTGATGAAATAGTTGAAGTTAAATACATTCCCGAGCCTCAAGAAGTGTATGATATAACAACTGAAACCCACAATTTCGTTGGAGGTAATATGCCAACATTGCTTCACAATACAGTAACACAGCACCAATTAGCCAAGTGGAGTGATGCTGAAGTTGTAGTATACATTGGTTGTGGCGAGAGAGGAAACGAGATGACGGATGTTCTTGAAGAGTTCCCCAAGCTGAAAGACCCGAGAACAGGCAAGCCATTAATGGAGAGGACCGTTCTCATAGCAAACACCTCAAACATGCCCGTTGCTGCTAGAGAAGCCTCTATTTATACGGGAATTACAATAGCAGAGTATTTCAGAGATATGGGTTATAACGTAGCTTTAATGGCAGATTCAACTTCAAGATGGGCCGAAGCTTTGAGAGAAATCTCAGGAAGACTTGAGGAAATGCCCGGTGAAGAGGGTTACCCAGCTTATCTCGCTTCGAAGATAGCTGAATTTTACGAAAGGGCTGGAAGAGTAAAGACATTGGGAAGTGACGACAGAATTGGAAGCGTAAGCGTTATTGGAGCTGTTTCTCCACCAGGTGGTGACCTGAGCGATCCTGTCGTACAGAACACCCTTAGAGTGGTTAAGGTATTCTGGGCGCTTGATGCTGATCTGGCAAGAAGGAGGCACTTCCCGGCAATTAACTGGCTTACGAGCTATTCCCTCTATGTGGACTCCATAAAAGACTGGTGGCACAAAAACGTTGACCCAGAATGGAAAGCGATGAGAGATGAGGCAATGGCACTCCTGCAGAAGGAATCGGAGCTTGAGGAAATAGTTAGAATAGTTGGTCCAGATGCACTGCCAGAGAGAGAAAGGGCTATCCTCCTTGTGGCAAGAATGATTAGAGAGGATTACCTCCAGCAGGATGCCTTCCACGAGGTTGATACATACTGCTCTCCAAAGAAGCAAATAACAATGATGAGAGTCATACTCAACTTCTACCACCATACCATGAGAGCCATAGACGCCGGAATTCCAGTGGAGGAAATCGCAAAGCTCCCTGTTAGAGAGGAGATAGGAAGAATGAAGTACATCCCAGACGTTGAAGAAATAGCTTCACTAATGAAGAAGACAGAAGAACAATTTGAGGAGCTCTTTAAGAAATACGGGGAGTGATAAAGATGCCCGGGATGGAATACTCCACAATAAGCAAGATTTACGGTCCTTTGATGATAGTTCAGGGCGTTAAAGGGGTAGCCTATGGTGAAGTTGTAGAAATAGAAGTCGAAGGCGGAGAGAAAAGAAAAGGACAAGTCTTGGAAGCGAGAGAAGACTTGGCAATCGTCCAGGTTTTCGAGGGAACAAGAGACCTCGATGTCAAAACAACAAGGGTTAGATTCACAGGAGAGACTCTCAAGGTTCCAGTGTCAATGGACATGCTTGGAAGAATATTCAACGGTATTGGTGAGCCAATAGACGGTGGCCCAGAGATAATCCCAGAGGATAGAAGAGATGTCCACGGAGCCCCGTTGAACCCTGTAGCAAGAGCTTATCCAAGGGACTTCATTCAAACCGGTATCTCGGCAATAGATGGAATGAACACTCTGGTTAGGGGTCAAAAGCTTCCCATATTCAGCGGTAGCGGTTTGCCCCACAACATGCTCGCCGCCCAGATTGCAAGACAGGCGAAGGTCTTGGGTGAGGAAGAGCAGTTCGCTGTGGTATTTGCAGCAATGGGTATCACCTATGAAGAGGCAAACTTCTTCAAAAAGAGCTTTGAAGAGACTGGAGCAATTGAGAGAGCAGTCCTCTTCCTTAACCTCGCAGATGATCCAGCAATTGAGCGTATCATCACCCCGAGAATGGCCCTTACCGTTGCTGAATATCTAGCTTTTGACTATGACATGCAGGTTCTGGTTATCTTAACGGATATGACCAACTATGCAGAAGCCCTGCGTGAAATTTCAGCGGCAAGAGAGGAAGTCCCCGGAAGAAGAGGTTATCCGGGTTACATGTACACTGACCTTGCAACTATTTATGAGAGAGCCGGTAGAGTCAGGGGAAGAAAGGGAAGCATAACCCAGATGCCAATACTCACGATGCCTGACGATGACATTACCCACCCAATTCCGGACCTTACGGGATATATCACCGAGGGACAGATAGTTTTGAGCAGAGACCTTCATAGAAAAGGTATTTACCCACCAATTGACGTCCTTCCAAGCCTTAGCAGATTGATGAAGGACGGTATCGGAAAAGGAAGAACAAGAGAAGACCACTCCCAGCTAAGCCAGCAGCTCTATGCGGCTTATGCGGAAGGTAGAAGTCTTAGAGACCTCGTAGCGGTTGTGGGTGAAGAAGCTCTGAGCGAGACCGATAGAAAGTACCTTCAATTCGCAGACAGGTTCGAGAGAGAGTTCGTCGCCCAGGGATACGATGAAGACAGAGGAATCTTTGAAACCCTAGACCTTGGATGGGATCTCCTGTCAATACTGCCAGAGTCAGAGCTCAAGAGAGTAGAGAGGAAGTACATAGAGAAGTACCATCCAAAATACAGGCACTCCTCTTAACTTCTTTATTTTGAGGTGAGCTGAATGGCAAAGATACTAAAGGTCAAGCCAACCAGAATGGAGCTTTTGAGACTAAAGAGAAGAATAAAGCTGGCTGAAAAAGGACATAAAATTCTCAAGGAAAAGCAGGATGCCCTTATTATGGAATTCTTCACCATATACGATGAAGCCCTAGCACTGAGAAGAGAGCTCAACCAGAAAATAGCAGAAGCGTTTGAGCAGCTTAGATTGGCTGAGATAGACATGGGAATTGTCAGACTCAGCGAGATAGCCCTTAGCGTAAGACCAAATAAAGAAATAGATATTAAAAGAAGGAACATTATGGGAGTACCCGTGCCCCTAATTGAGGCGGAGGGGTTTAAGAGAGATCCCAGCGAGAGAGGTTATGCGTTTGTTTCAAGTTCCTCCAAAGTTGATGTCGCATCGGAAAAATTTGAAGAGGTTCTTGAGCTGGCGATAAGGCTGGCAGAAGTTGAAGAAACGCTAAAGAGGCTTGCCAGAGAGATTGAAAAGACAAAAAGAAGGGTCAACGCCTTAGAATATATCATCATCCCAAGAATGAAAGAAACTGTGAAATACATAAGCCAGCATCTTGATGAGATGGAGAGGGAAAACTTCTTCAGGTTGAAGAGAGTTAAGGCAATCCTCGAAGCCAAAGCTCAACCTTAGTTAGCTTTTTATCTTTTTATTGAGATTCTTCTCTGGTGAGAAATGTGACGCTCAAGTTGTTCTATACCGACCCCTATCTAAGGGAAGCTTCTGCAAAGATAATGGACATTGAGGTTAAAGAGAATAAAGCCAGAGTGCTGCTTGATAGGACGATATTTTATCCTGAAGGCGGCGGACAACCCAGTGACAGAGGTGTGATAAAAGGAAACGGCTTTAGAATTGAAGTTGAAAAGGTTGAGGGAAAAAATGAAATCTGGCATGAAGGGACGCTCAAAGGGAGGATCCCAGAGAAAGGAGAGGAAGTAAAGCTTGAGCTTGACTGGGAATGGAGATATGAAAACATGAGACAGCATACCGGTCAGCACATTCTTTCTGCAATCTTGAAGAGGATGTACAACAGCGATACTACTGGATTCCAGATATTCCCGGAATACAACAAGATTGAGATCAATTTTGATGAGGAATTAACTTGGGAACACATCCTTGCTGCAGAGCTTGAGGCCAATGAAGTCGTTTGGGCAAACATTCCAGTAGAGGTTGAAGAATATGAGGAGCTTCCCGAAGAGGTAAGATCGGCTCTTAGAAAATCCCTACCCAAGGATATATCGGGAAAAATCCGGGTGGTGAAAATAGGAGACGTTGATCTAATTCCCTGTGGAGGAACTCACGTAAAAAATACTGGAGAGGTTGGCTTCATAAAAGTCCTTAACTTCTACAGAAAAACCAAAAACATCTGGCGTATAGAATTTGCATGTGGATATAGGGCGCTAATATATCTGGACAGGCTCCTGCAGGATTACTGGGAAAGCCTAGATAAGATGCCTAATAAGAACAGGCCTCTAACCGATAGAATTGAAGAGCTAAAACAAGAGCTCGAAAACGCTGAAAAAGAAAAAGTTGAACTGAGGAGAGAGCTTTGGGAGTGGAAAGGCAAGGCACTGCTTTCCAATGCTGATGAGATTGACGGAATAAAAGTAATCTCTTACATTGAGTCAATGGACATGAAAGACGCACAAGCGTTTATTGTGCACCTTGTGGATAAAAACCCCAACACGATGGTCTTGGCAGTTGGGAAAAATTACGCGATTTTTGCAAAGAACAAAGACACGAAAGGCATCTCCATGAATGAACTCCTCAAAGAGGTGCTCAGAGAAGTTGGTGGCGGTGGAGGCGGAAGTGAAATCCTAGCAAGAGGTGGAGGCTTTAAGAAAACTCCAGAGGAAGTGCTTGAAGTTGCAAAGAGGATATTAAAAGAAAAGCTAAAGAGCTAGAGCCACTTTGGCTTTAGCCCCGCCCACATTCTCATCTTTTCATGGGCTATTATCCTTGGGATGTTGCCTTTCTCTTGTGGTCCGGGGTTCTTCATGTAGAAAGCGTTGACCTCATAGACGGTTCCGAACTCCTTCTTCTCTATTGCTATTTTGCCCAATCTCACTAAATCAACCAGCAATCCTGCCAAAGCTGGGCTATCGTTAATTCTTCCAGTTATCACAAGCTCATCCACTGCTCCATTGAAGCTGACGTACTCAATGTGCATAGCAATGAACTTTTTGTCTCCAAGCGGCTCAAGGAACCCCGTTGGTTTGATGTAGTGGGGCGCCTCATAGCCGAGGAGGTCTTTAACTACACTTGACTTAGTGAACTCCTTGCTCTTGTTTCTCTCTTTATCTGTTAAAGCCAAGAAATCTGTGTTACCACCGATATTGAACTGAGCTATATCCCTCACGTATCTGTTTCTTTGAGCTAGATGAGACAGGATGTCAGCTGTTAATGGAGTTGCTCCTGTAGCTCCGTCGTCACCAAAAATGACCAAGTTGTTCTCTTTAGCAAGCTCCACAAACGCAGGGTCGTTTGCTATGAGAGTAGGGATAGCGTTTACAAAAGCCGCTCCCCCTCTTTCCTTTGCATACAGAGCGGCAGCATAAGCATAAACTTGAGTCGCAGTTAATCTTTCCCTCTCGTCGTTTTCAATAGCCTTTACAAGCTCCTCTTTATTTCCAAACGGAACAAAAGCCTCTGTGGTACAAACGTTTACTATCACATCAACATCAAGTTCTTTCCATTCTTCAACAAGCTTTTCAACGGCTTCTTTGAGTGTCATGCTGTCTTCAAGCCCTTCGGCCTCTATAGGTAGGTTTCTCAGGCTTTTAAGATGAATTCCTTTTCTTACAATTACGCTCTTGAGGGTCTCCGGGATTTTATCATCCCAGTAGCTCTTCACTACCTCATATAGAGACTTTCCTATTTTGTTTTTATCAACATCGTAGCTTCCAACGATTTCTATGTCCTCAACTTTTATTGGGAGCTCGTTCTGGAGAGGAATTCCATAGTAGCCAAGCTCCCCTGTTTTTATCCTCTCGACTCCAAGAGCAAAAATGCTCCCTACGTATCCTTGACCTAGTATCACAACACGAACCATACTCCCACCCCAGTACTATTATTTTACATGTGTTAAATATTTTTTGGTATATAATCTTTTATGAATCATATATAACACTTTCGGTGATGCATACGCCAAAACGAGTTAATGTTACAGGGCGTGTTTAGTTTCACCCCCTGTTATTTAAACAGTATTTGACTCTGAGGAGGATTTTCAGACCATAACACATTAC
>NZ_WHIZ01000028.1:0-23932 GCF_009372125.1 Thermococcus sp. 101 C5 | reverse complement strand
TCGGGCCGAGGAACAGTGTTGAGCGCTGGTTTAGGACGTTGAAGGAAAGAACAAAGCGTTTCTGGAATAATTTCAGGAGTGAGGACTGGAGAAGGGTTCATAGGTTTGTTTTTCTGTTTGCCTTCTGGTACAATTTTGTCAGAATTCATTCTAGTTTTGGTGGTCCGCCTGGTGATTTTGCTGAGTGGCTTCAGGAGGTGATGCCCCAGTTATCCTAACAGTATCATGCCTGCATAGAGCAACCATTCAGGAAACATTGATTTCACCAAAGAAAATTAAATGGTGAGGAAACTAATATACTTTTTGCCAAATTTCTTTTGTAATTTTTGAATTCCACTGGCCAAAGCTTAAAAAGTGTCTCTCATACTTACCCGCAGGTGAGGAGAATGGTGCATTGGGCAGACTATATGGCTGAAAAGATCATCAAAGAGAGAGGAGACAAAGAGGAGTATGTGGTAGAAAGCGGAATAACTCCCAGTGGTTACGTTCACATAGGGAACTTTAGAGAGCTTTTTACGGCTTACATCGTGGGGCATGCACTGAGGGACAAAGGGAAGAAGGTCAGGCACATTCACATGTGGGATGATTACGATCGCTTTAGAAAGGTACCAAAAAATGTCCCCAAGGAGTGGAGCGAATACCTAACCATGCCTGTGAGCGAAGTTCCAGACCCGTGGGGATGTCATGACAGCTATGCGGATCATTTTATGAGCATCTTTGAAGAAGAAGTTGAAAGGCTTGGGATTGAGGTTGATTTTCTAAGGGCAAGTAGGCTCTACAAGGGCGGGGAATACGCAAACGAAATTAGACTTGCCTTGGAAAAGAGAAGTGAAATAATGGAAATCTTGAACAAGTTTAGGGATATGGCGAAGCAGCCCCATCTGCCGAAGGACTGGCAACCGATACAGATTTACTGTCCAAAGTGCAGAAAAGAAGCGGAGTTTGTTAAATGGGATGGTGAGTGGAAGGTCGCCTATAGGTGTTCTCACTGTGGCGCCGAGGGCGAGACCGACATAAGGGAGGGCAACGTCAAGCTCCGCTGGCGTGTTGATTGGCCAATGAGATGGGCGCATTTCAAAGTAGATTTTGAACCTGCTGGAAAAGACCACCTCGCAGCGGGAAGTTCATACGATACCGGAAAGGAGATAGTTGAGAAAATCTTTGGCTGGAATGCACCAATGACACTTATGTACGAGTTCGTTGGCATAAAGGGCCAAAAGGGCAAAATGAGCGGTAGCAAGGGCAACGTTATCCTACTAAGCGATCTCTATGAAGTTCTTGAGCCGGGTGTTATAAGGTTCATCTACGCAAGGCACAGGCCAAACAAGGAAATCAAGATTGATTTGGGGTTGGGCTTGCTGAATCTTTACGACGAGTTTGATAGTGTTGAGAGGCTGTACTTTGGCTTGGAGGAGGCCAAAAATCCCGAGGAAGCTGAAGAACTCAAGAGGACATACGAGCTTTCAATGCCTTCCCTGCCGAGCCGTCTGGTTGCTCAGGCCCCGTTTAGATTTCTCGTGGTGCTCGTCCAGATGCCCCACCTAACTGAAGAGAAAATAATTGAAATACTAAAAGAACAGGGTCACGTTCCGGCACAGCTTGACGAGGAAGACCTTAACAGAATTCGCCTCAGGATATATCTTGCCAAAAACTGGGTCGAAAAATATGCTCCGGAGGATGTTAAATTTGAGCTCCAGGAAGAACTCCCACAAATTGAGATAAGCGAAGAAATAAAAGATGCTCTCAGAGAAGTTGCAGATTGGCTTGAGGAAAGAGAAAAATTCACCGTCGATGAGTTTAATTCGATTATCTTTGACGCCGCCAAGAAGAGGAGCATCCCAAGCAAGAAGTACTTCAAAGTTCTCTACAACCTCTTCATAGGAAAAGACAGGGGGCCAAGACTTGCTCCGTTCCTTGCTTCACTTGATAAGGAATTCGTGATAAAGAGGCTTAGGCTTGAAGGTTGATTTTTTATTTTTTATACACATTTAGATATGACATTTCACCAAGCTTAACGCTTTCTATGGGAGTGAAGTAAAGTTTTGCAAGCAACTCTACGGCAGTTTTTCCCCATACCGTGAGCTTTATCCTAAATGAATTTTTCTCACTCTTATACTCTATTACGGCGCTTTTTTCTTTGTCGTCAATCATGACGCTACTTATCCAGTACTCCTCTCCAACAACAGTTCCCATTTGGACTCTCGAGAGGAGCTCTCTCATGTCTATAAAGTTTATCAAGAGCAGTCCGTCTTTTTTGAGGACTCTCTTAACTTCTTTAAAGACTTCGCTGAGTTCTCTGGGTGAGAAATGCAAAATTGTGTTTCCAAGAAGGAGAATGTAGTCAAACGTTTCATCTTCAAAAGGCAGCTTTCTTGCGTCCCCAACAATAAATTCCACCTTAGAATTTTTTTCTTTTGCGTATTCTCTTGCTTTTTTAATCATCTCATCGTCTATATCAATTCCCACAACCTCAAAGCCGTACTCTTCAAGAAGGAAGGAAAATCCCCCTACGCCACATGCTAAGTCTAAAACTTTCCCTTTTTCCTTTAGAAACCTGAGCAAGTGAGGTTCAAGTTCTTCTAGTCTCCTTTGATATTCTTTGGAGTCTATGTCGGTATATGCCTTAAATTTGCGATAGTACTCTTTGAATCCCATGTTAAAGACTAAGACTGGTCACCAAATAAACCTTCCGCCAGATTTTTAACCTTTCTGCCCTTAGTTTTATTGGTGGTGATTGTGGAGTTCAATCTTATAATCGCGGGAGTTGGGGGCCAGGGTGGGCTTACTCTGTCAAGAATTATCGGAAACGCTGCGATGAAAGAGGGGTACAATGTTAGAATAGGCGAAACCCTTGGTATGAGTCAGCGCTATGGCAGTGTGCTCAGCTATCTCCGATTTGGAGAGGAAGTTTATTCTCCCCTCATCGAAGAAGGGGAAGCGGATTTGATGCTTGCCCTCGAACCGGCTGAGGCCTTGAGGAATGCAAGGTTCCTAAACCATAAGAGCCATGCAATAGTAAACGCTTATCCCGTTCATACGGCCACAACATTGGTTGGAAAAGAGAAGTATCCGAGTCTTGAGGAAATACGCAACGCCCTTTCAAAGATATGTGCCGTTGAAATGGAGAACTTCCAGAAAGAGGCAGATAAGATAAACCCACGCACTCTGGGAGTGCTGATGCTTGGGTTCGCTTATGGTAAGGGCTTGATTCCACTAAAGAAAGAGAGCATTATAGAGGGGATTCAGGAAACACTAAAGCCAAAGCTCTGGGATATCAACATTAAAGCATTTGAAAGGGGAATCGAACTTGCCAGATGATTTCTTCTTCTCATTCTTGGATAACCAAAAAGCACTTAAATTATTTAGGTTAAACTAATTCAGGTGAGGTTTGTGGAAATAACAAAGAGAGAGGAAGAGTACCTTGAGACTATGTACATACTTCAAAAGAATAAGGGTGTAATCAGGGTGAAGGATATTTCGAAAAAGCTGAACGTTAGGCCACCGAGTGTAGTTGATGCACTGAAAAAGCTAAATGAAAAAGGTTTGATAAATTATGAAAAGTACGATAGGATTATTTTAACCGAAAAAGGGCTTGAAATAGCTAAAGAGACCTACCAAAAGCACGTTCTCCTGATGAAGTTTTTCACCGAGATACTTGGAATTCCTCCAGAAATAGCGGAGGAAGATGCGTGCCAGTTTGAGCATTACGTTCATGAAATTACCGCTGAGAGGATGAAAGAGTTCGCACAGTATATCCAGGAGCATTGCCCCTATGTCCTCAAGCAATTTCTTAAAGAACACATGGAAAAAGAAGAAGCGGAAACTCAAAAGAGTCCTCCTAAGTAGGCAAAGTAGCCCATGAAGATCAGCGTCAAAGCGTACATCAGTGGGTGTATCTCTTTTCCTCTTCCGCTGAACAGCTTTATTATCGTGTAGCTTATGAAGCCCATTCCTATTCCGTCTGCTATTGAATATGTGTAGGGTATTGTGATAAGCACTAGAAACGCCGGGATAGCTTCGGTTGCGTCGTCGAAGTCAACTCCTCTTATTGCGCTCAGCATGTAGTAACCAACTATAACGAGAGCCGGTGCGGTAGCAAAAGCAGGAATTGCTTGCGCAATGGGTGCTATGAACAATCCTATGGCAAGGAAGAGCAGACCTGTCACCAGGGCTGTCATCCCTGTTCTTCCGCCCTCTTCAATTCCAGCGGCGCTTTCTATGTACGTTGTTACTGTTGAAGTTCCAAGGAGTGCTCCAAGTGTTGTGCCTATTGCATCCGTCAAAAGGACTTTCTCAGCATCTGGCACTTTGCCTTCTCTTGTCAGGAAGCCTGCCTTAGCACTCAACCCTGTTACTGTTCCAAGGGTGTCGAAGAAGTCTACCATGAAGAATGCAAACACCACACCAATTGCCCCTACGTTAAGGAGGCCTTGAAGGTCAAGTTTTAGGAAGGTGTAGCTTATGTCTGGAGTTGAAAAGAGATGTTCCGGCCAGGGTGCTGCTCCGCTTATCCACCCTAAAATGCTTGTGGTGAGGATTGAGATTAACAGGGCTCCTTTTACACGGAGGCTTATGAGAACTGCAGCTAAGAACAGTCCAAAGAGGAATAAAACACCTGCTTTTGTCCCGAGTGCTGAGGCGTTGAGGCCGGTGAACTTAAGCACACCATCTTCGCCAGCAACAGCAGTGAGAAGGCCGACATCGTTGAGCCCTATAAATGTAAGGAACAGCCCTATTCCAGCTCCTATAGCGTATTTCTGGCTTAGAGGGATTGCATGGATTATTGCACTCCTAACTTTGGTGACAGTGAGAAGTATGAAGATTATTCCCTCAACAAAAACGGCTGCAAGTGCCACTCTCCAGTCGTAACCCATTCTGAGCACAACGCTGTAGGCAAAGTAAGCGTTCAGCCCCATTCCCGGAGCCAGAGCAAAGGGCTTTTTTGCATAGACACCCATTATTATTGTGGAAATTCCTGCCGCAAGTGCCGTTACCGCCACAAGTGAGTTAAAGGCCTCTTTTCCCATTGCATCGCTTAAGATTGCGGGGTTTACGAAGAGAATGTAAGCCATTGTCATGAAAGTGGTTATTCCTGCTAAAATTTCGGTTCTCATATCCGTTCTGTACTTCTCAAACTCGAAATATCTCTCAAGAGCCCTCATTTCTCCCACCTCTAATTGATACGAAAATGATAAAACAACCAGCATATTTAAACATTTTGAACATAAAAGTGTCAAACAAATGCATGGAAAGAGTTTAATTGAAATAGCCCTCCAGAAGATAGGGGATGAATTCATGAGGATTAGCGAAGAGCAAAGAAAAAAGCTTGGGAAGGACGCCCTTGAGTACCATCGAAACAACTTTCCGGGAAATGGAAAAATAGAGGTTATTCCGAAGGTCAAAGTTGAGGATTTCTATGATCTAAGCCTTGCATACACTCCGGGCGTTGCTGAGCCCTGTAAGGCTATATCAAACGGGGAGAGCCACGAAGACTATACCTCCATACCAAACACTGTGGCTGTGGTTACAGATGGCTCTGCGATACTTGGTTTGGGCAACATTGGAGTTTTAGCAGGCATGCCCGTGATGGAAGGCAAATGCGTTCTCTTCAAAGCCCTGGCTGGTGTGGATGCGTTCCCAATACTGGTGGACAGCAATGACGTGGATGAGATTGTAAACACAATTAAGCTGATTTCAAAGGGCTTTGGGGGCATAAACTTAGAGGACATCTCCGCTCCAAGGTGCTTTGAAATCGAGGAAAGGCTTAAGAAAGATCTCGACATCCCGGTCTTTCATGATGACCAGCACGGCACGGCCGTTGTGACCCTTGCAGGTTTAATGAACGCTCTCAAGCTTGTTGGAAAGGACTTTGGTGATATAAAGGTCGCCATAAGCGGCGCGGGCGCTGCAGGAATTGCCATAGCGAAGCTTCTGCACCACGTAGGGGTTAGGGAAATAGTAACGGTTGACAGAAAAGGGATAATTCACGAGGGAAGGGACGACCTGAACCCATACAAAAGGGAAGTTGCAAGGTTTAACATCCACAACATTGAGGGCGACCTTTCAAAGGCGCTTGAGGGGGCTGATGTTTTCATAGGCGTAAGCACTGGAAATATCGTCAGCGGAGAGATGATCAAAAAGATGGCGGACGATGCAGTGGTTTTTGCAATGGCGAATCCGGTTCCGGAAATTGCGCCCGAAAAGGCCAAGAAAGCCGGGGCAAGAATAGTTGCAACTGGGAGAAGTGATTACCCAAACCAGATTAACAACGTCTTGGGCTTTCCGGGAATTTTTAGAGGGGGCTTTGGATGTCAGGGCAAGGGAAATCACCCTGAACATGAACATAGCTGCGGCTGAGGCTATAGCGAGCTGTGTGAGCGATGAAGAGCTGTCAGAAGACTACATAATCCCCACCCCGTTCCATCCCGATGTGTATCCCAAGGAAGCGAGGGCAGTTGCTGAGCGGGCTGTAAAGGATGGGGTTGCAAGGAGAAAAGTCAGCGGAGAATGGGTGGAGGAGCACACAAGGAAGCTGAGGGAGTTTTACCAGCGTTACATTGCCCCAATAAACAGAGAAAGAAAAAAGCTACACTTCATTTAATATCTGCTTGGGAGCATTGGCAAAGGCTACCAAATACTCCGCCTCAACTATGTGTAGCTTTCCAGGGACTATTAAAACGTGTGGCTGCTTTCCGAAGTCTTCTTTCATCATATCTCTTACATAGCCAGCTTTCAGTGTTGGGTTCAGAGAACCTGCTCTTGCTAGGACGACCACAAAGGTGTCTTCGGTAAAAACTCCTTCTTTTTTCTTCTCCTCTACCTGTAGGAGGATCTCCATAGCCTCGTTGGCAGTCATGTACCTCCCTTTGTCTGCTTTAATGTCGAGGAAGAGAAGCGTATGAAGACCGCGTTCTTTGTTTTCTTTGATTGTGTCATAGTGGCTGGTTGGGAACCAGTTCTTTTCCGGGTAGGCAACGGTGGCGCTCTTCCCAAATTTGTAGATTTGAAGTCCGGTTATGGCAACGGCAGAGTAGATGGAGGGAGCATGGATAACGTAGCTCTCTACCCCCATTTGCTTTGCCCGTATCCTTAAGTCCGCATGAGTTGTCGCTACCATCGGGTCTCCTGCCGTTAGAAAGGCAACATTTTTGGTTTTCGCCTCGCTGAGGACTATCCTCTCAAAGTTCAGCTCAACGTCTTCTCTGTTTAGTAGTCTTATTGGTTTTCCTATCTGTTCTTCTATCTTCCTTATGTCTGTACCGGCTAGGAGAGAGGTGTAAAATTCTGCAAACACCAAATCGCACTTTCTCGCTATTTCTAGACCCTTAAGGGTGATGTCCTTTTCATCATAAAGTCCCAGTCCTATAAAGTATATCGCCATTTTTCTCACCTCTTTTTCTAATGAAAGTGGGGCTAAAAATTTATTCCAAAAACTTTAAAATAGCTTTTCATGAACTTCTTTCGACGGTTTTGATGAAAGTTAATGGAGGGAGCAGAGATGAAGGCGATTGTCGAGAGAGTTAGAGAGAAAACATCAATACCCGTTTATGAGAGAACCATTGAAAACGTGTTGAGTGCAATTCTTGCGAGCAGCGATCCGTGGAGAATAGTAGACCTTAGCGAAGAACCACTTCCTCTCGTAGTTGCAGTGGTTGAAGCGCTTCACGATTTAGGCTACGTGGAGTTCAAAGATGGAATAATCCTTACCCAGAAGGGGAAGGAGCTCGTGGAGAAGTATGGGATTGGAAAGAGAGAAGACTACACCTGCAGGCACTGCCAAGGAAAAACAGTTGAACTTGATGCTTTTAGGGACCTCCTTGAGGAGTTCAAAGAAATAGTGAAAAACAGGCCCGAGCCAAAGCACGAGTTTGATCAGGCATATGTGACCCCTGAAACAACTGTCGCGAGAGTAGCTTTGATGCACTCGAGGGGAGACCTTGAAAATAAGGAAGTCTTTGTCCTTGGAGATGACGACCTAACGAGCGTTGCCCTCATGCTTTCAGGCCTTCCAAAGAGGATTGCAGTCCTCGATATTGATGATAGACTCACAAAGTTCATTGAGAAAACTGCAGATGAAATCGGCTACAGCAACGTGGAGATATTCACCTTCGACCTCAGAAAGCCTCTGCCAGATTATGCCCTCAAGAAGTTCGATACCTTTATCACCGACCCACCTGAAACACCCGAAGCGGTTAGGGCGTTTGTTGGAAGGGGAATTGCGACACTTAAAGGTCCGGGATGTGCTGGTTACTTCGGAATTACAAGAAGAGAAAGCTCAGTCGATAAGTGGCACCAGGTGGAAAAGATTCTCATAACAGAGTTCAACGTAGTTATAACTGACATAATAAGGAACTTTAATGAGTACGTCAACTGGGGATACGTGGAGGAAACTAGGGCCTGGAAACTCTTACCAATAAAAACTCTACCTACCTACAACTGGTACAAGAGCTATATGTTTAGAATTCAAACTATCGAGGGATCCAGGGGCTACGAAGAGGAAATTACAGTTGGCAAGGAACTATACGATGATGAGGAAAGCTCCACAACTTAATTTCTTTTCTACATTTTTGTCCCATAAGGTTTAAATTTGTTGTTTGGAAACTTTTTTCAGGTGAGGAAAATGAGTGAAAACACCAAGCTTACAGAAGAGATGATTCTCGAAAAGCTTAAAGAAGTTATTGACCCGGAAATTGGGATTGACGTTGTCAACTTGGGGCTTATATATGAGCTCAAGATAAACCCCGACAATACCGTCTACGTTAAGATGACCATGACAACCCCTGGTTGTCCCCTTACGCTGTGGCTCCTTCAAGCTGTGGAGCAGAAAATTCTCGAAATTCCGGGAGTTAAAGATGTGGAGGTGGAGCTTACCTTTGACCCGCCCTGGACCCCGGATAGAATAAGCGAGGAAGTCAGAAAAAGGTTAGGCATGATTTGAGCCGCTGGATTTTGGCTTATATATTCAAATATATTCAAGTCTTTTTCTTCTTCCAGTTCGAGCGTTAGAGCTCCCCTTACGAGGTGCGGTGCAACCTTTAGTTTGAATAAAGTTTTTAAACTTAGCTTCCCCTTATTCTCTGAATCCCTTTGGAGGTGTCGGAGATGAAAGTTAGTGTTGATAAGGATGCATGCATTGGATGTGGAGTTTGCGCAAGCGTCTGCCCAGATGTCTTTGAAATGGGCGACGATGGAAAGGCAAACGTTATTGCTCCAGAAACAGACGCCGAGTGCGCAAAAGAGGCAGCAGAAAGCTGCCCGACAGGAGCAATTACAGTCGAATGAACTTCTTTCCTTTTTTATTGACTTCTCCTTCTTTAAAATTTGAGTTTTTGGGTGTTAATGGTTTTTGAGAACTTTGACGGTCAGAGCCCCCACCAAACATCACAGCAAAGCTCAGGGATTAAGCGGGCTCTTCATCATCCCGGCGACAAAATGATAAAAACGAGAAAACAGCTATTCGAGTGTTAATCCAAATTTCTTTGCCTGCTCAAGGACGTATTCTCTAATCTCTCTTGCTTTTGGTAATTCTGCAACTATTTCTCCGTTCTCAATTAGTGGTTTTAGCAATGGTTCAACCTTTGCTCCACAAACAGGACACTTTTCAAGCTTTTTCTCTGCTGGAACTCTGTGGTAGTGGCCATTTTCACACCTGTATATCTGTTTCCTGCCGCTCAGCTTTCCTCTCTTGGTCAAGGGCTTTCCTTCGACCTCAACAATGTCGAGGGAGAAGTCTATAGGCTTTGCACTTGCAATGCTTCCTCCAACACCGAATGCATCTGCTATGTCAGCGAGCTCTTTAATGCTCTCCTCATTAAGTCCTCCGCTCAGGAATATCTTAACGTGCTTGTAACCCCTTAAATCCAGCTCCCACCTTACTTCTTCTACTATGCGTTTGAAGTTCCCCCTTCTTGAGCTTGGAGTATCGAGTCTCACTGCGGCCAGCTTTTCTCCTAAAGCCTCGGCCGCCATTAGGGCCTCCATTTTTTCATCGCAGAAGGTATCAACGAGAGCCACCCTCGGAACTTCTTCTGGCATGACCTCATCGAAATATTTCCATGCCTTTACCTGGTCCCCGACGGTTATAATTAACGCGTGGGGCATTGTTCCTACAGGTTTTTCGCCAATCATTTCTGCACCTAAAACGCCACTAACTCCATCGCAGCCGCCTATGAAGGCACTTCTATCAATCATCGGGGCGATTGCGGGGTGCATGTGCCTTATGCCGAAAGAATACACAGGCTTGAACTTTGCCGCCATTTTGACTCTAAGGGCTGCTGTTGCTATTCCACTTGCTTGGCTCAGCATTCCGAGCAGTGCGGTTTCAAATATCCCAAATTCTTCGTAGTAGCCCTCAATCTGCATTACGGGTTCGTAGGGATGAAATATCGTTCCTTCGGGCATAGAATAAACGTTCACAGGGTGCCCTTCGAGGAGCTTTGCAACTTCTTCCACTCCAGCTAGTACTCCCCACTTCCAGCCTTTTGGAAGGGAAGTTGTTGTAATATCGGCAAAGACTTTTTTGTGTATCCCTTTTTCTTCCAACACCTTCTTGGTTCGGATAAAGTAAACGTCAGTAGTTTTTCCCGATTTTATGTCATCTTCATGTGCTATGTAAAAATCTTTCATTTTTCTTCACCTCTACTACCTCCGCTTTAATAAATTTTAGCTTTTTGGTGGGATTTTAAAACTCAAACTCAACCCCATTTTCATCTCCTTCCCACAGGACGATTTTGTGCAGCTTAATATCTTTGGGTAGGTTTTCCCTAATTCTCTCGGCAATCCAGAGGGCGATGTTCTCGGTTGTGGGGTTTTCGAAAAGCACGTTTAGATTTTTATGTCTTAGCGGAGCAATTGCACTGTCCAAAATCTTTCTAAGCTCCAGAAAATCCATTATGTAACCATCTTTTATTTCTCCTTCAATGACAATTTCGCCTCTGAATGTGTGGCCGTGAATCTCTTCAGGCTCCCCGTTTATCGTTACCGCATGAGCTGCATCAAACACGAACTTTTCTCTAATCCTCGCTTTCATTTTCCCACCGAAAGAATTTTGGGTTTTGATAGTTAAAATACTTTGGTGGTATCATGAGTTGTGGAATTGAGGTTCCGGCGCAGAGGGTTGTAGCTGGAGGGTTAATAGTTGAGGGTTAATAGTTTACGTTGACAAGGAGAGCTTTTTCAAGCTCTTAGAGCTTAAAGAGGCACCTCTTGTAGTAGTTGGTGAGCTTTCTTCATCTGGTTTTGGTCTGAGAAAGATTAGGGTTACAATTATGCCTTTAGAGGGAGCTTTGATTGTTTACAGAGGGGAGGTGGAGTTGCCCGAAAAATGTGTGGTCATTAAGGCCTCGGAGATCAACATGGGCAAGTGATTATGCAATAATAGATATATTTCCATATGCAGAAAATAACTCACCGTAATATTTAAAATTGGCGAGAACTTATAAAGGGCAGCAAGTTAGTTCTTGGAGGTGGTAGAAATGAGGTTCACTGTAACATCTGCACTGCCTTACGCTAACGGGCCCATACATGCAGGGCATCTGGCTGGAGCCTACCTTCCAGCGGACATATTCGTGCGTTATTTGAGGCTAAAAGGAGAGGACGTTATTTTCATATGCGGAACCGACGAACATGGCACTCCAATAACTTTCAGAGCATTGAAGGAGGGCAAGAGCCCGAGGGAGATTGTGGACTACTACCACGAACACATCAAAACAACATTTGAAAGGGCAAAGATAAGCTTTGATTATTTTGGGAGGACCGAGCTTCCCGTTCACTACAGACTGAGCCAGGAGTTCTTCTTAAAAGCCCTTGAGAACGGGCACCTTGTTAAAAAAGTTGAAAAGCAGGCTTACTGTGAGCACGACAAAATGTTCCTTCCCGATAGATACGTTATTGGCACATGCCCCTATTGTGGCGCAGAAGACCAGAGGGGCGACCAGTGTGAGGTCTGTGGACACCCCCTTACCCCGGAGAAGCTTGTAAACCCAAGGTGTAATATATGTGGAAGCCCAATCACATTCAAGGACTCTGCCCACTACTACATAAAAATGCAGAACTTCCAGGAGAAGCTTAAGGAGTGGGTTTTAAACCAGAAGCACTGGAAGCCAAACGTCAGGAATATGGTTTTGGGGTGGATTAACGAGGGATTGGAAGAGAGGGCAATAACCAGAGACCTCAGCTGGGGAATTCCCGTGCCCCTGGAGGATGAGGACATCAAAGGAAAAGTGCTCTACGTTTGGTTTGAAGCTCCTATAGGATATATCTCTATAACGATTGAGTACTTTAAGAGGCTTGGAAAGGAGGAAGAATGGAAGAAATACTGGCTTAGTGGATATGACGGCGAGACGAAGATTGTGCACTTCATCGGAAAGGACAACGTTCCCTTCCATGCCATATTCTGGCCGGCTTTCCTAATGGCTTATGGCAAGTACAAGGATGAAAAAGGCGAATTTGACTGGCTTCTGCCCTATGACATCCCTGCAAATGAATACCTAAACCTCGAAGGCAGAAAGTTCTCAACAAGCAGAAACTGGGCTATATGGGTACATGAGTTCCTCGATGCATTTCCCGCAGACTACTTGAGGTATTATCTGACATCCATACTGCCAGAAACAAGGGATAGCGACTTCAGCTTTGAGGACTTCAAGAAGAAAATCAATGAGGAGCTTGTAAACAACCTTGGAAACTTCGTGCACAGAGCGCTGACCTTCGTTAACAGGTACTTCGATGGAAAGGTTCCAGAAGCTGGGGAGCTTGATGAGCTCGATAAGAAGGCATTCGAGGAGATAGAAAAAGCTTTTGCTGAAGTTGGCGAGTTAATATCAAAGTACCAGTTCAAAGAAGCCCTCAAGAGGGTTATGGCTCTTGCAATCTTCGGCAACCAGTACTTTGACTACCAGAAGCCCTGGAAGACGGCTAAGAGCGATAGAGTTAGAACCGGAACGACTGTAAACGTCTCTCTCCAAATCGTCAAAGCTCTGGGCATCCTCCTTGAACCGTTCCTCCCGGACGCAAGTGAAAGGATATGGCACCTCTTAAACCTTGAAGAAGTCAAGAAATGGAAGTTTGAACCGCTTAAACCGGGACACAAAGTTAGAAGGGCTGAAATACTCTTTAGAAAAGTGGAGGATGCTGATATAATAGCCTACATAGTGAACTACATCGGCAGGGGCAATCCGGAGAGTGCAAGGATTTTGCTTGATAAGTATTACAAAATGGAAGATGTTGTTAAAGTTGCCAGAGAAAGGCTCGGGGATGAAGCCGAGGTAATTTTGAGGAAAATTTATGGTGAAAATGTTAAAACAAAAACACCGGAGAAAAAACAAAAAGGAGGGAAAGACATGAGCTATGTTAAGTTTGATGACTTCGCCAAGATTGATATAAGAATTGGAAAGATAATCAGCGTCGAAGACCACCCGAACGCTGATAAGCTCTACGTTGTTAAGGTCGACATTGGGGACGAAGTCAGGCAGCTTGTAGCTGGCTTAAAGGCATACTACAAGAAAGAGGAGCTCCTCAACAAGTATGTGGCTGTTATCACCAACTTGGAGCCAAAGAAGCTTAGAGGCGTTGAAAGCCAGGGAATGCTTCTGGCAGCGGATGATGGAGAAAACGTTGCCCTTCTAACACCAGAAAAAGAAGTGAAATTGGGAGCAAAGGTTCGTTAGAGCCTTTTCTTTTCTTCCTTTGATTGTTCCATAAGAGTGGATGTTGTTTTTAGCTCTGGGCAATGCTAATTTAATCTAAATCAACATTTTAACCCCGATCAAAATGAGTATAATGGCGAACCAGCGCTTTAACCTTTCTGGATGTAAGTTGTGAGCACTTCTTGCCCCCAGATACGCCCCTATTATTAATCCCGGAGCCAAGAGAAGTGCGGTTTCAATGCCCACATTTCCCGCTTTGAAATGTCCATAAGTTCCAGCCAGGGCTGTGAAAAAGAGTGCCACGCTAGATGTTCCGATTGCGTATCTAACCGGTATGCCGACAAGAACATGGAATAAGGGGACGTTCAGAATCCCTCCGCTTATTCCAAGCAGACCAGACAAAAATCCCGAAAGCACTCCTACTATGGGGATATTCCTGTAGTTTATTCTGAGGTTTTCATCGTAATGTGGTTTTGAGGGAGTTGTGGCCATTTTGTATGCCAGATAAAACAGCAGTATTGAGAATGCCCTTCGTAGGAAAGATTCCGGTAAAGATGCCGTCATGTGGGCTCCTATTAATGCAGCAGGTATTGAAAATATTTCTTTAGCTGCCACCACTTTAAAAAGGGCTTTTCCATTTTTAATGTGAGTATAAGCGGAGGCAAAAGAGCTAATTGCTATGCATGCGAGGCTTGTTCCGATTGCAGTGTGAATAGGTAATCCTGTAAGAGTAAGTGCCGGGACTATAAGGAAACCTCCACCTACCCCAAAAAGCCCTGCTATTGCTCCTATTGCAGCCCCAAGGATGAAATAGAGGAAATAATTAATCATGAAAAAAGTTCGAAAAAACCACTTTAAATCTCTTTTCCCAAAAAGATAATAACAAAAAGCTCAGGGAATTGGGTAGCCGAGTCCTTTGAGGATCATCCTGATGGCTAGGAACGCCATCACAACAGCGAAAGCCTTTGTCAGGTTGCTCGCTTTGGTTCTTTTTGCTATTCTTGCTCCCAACTGGGCTCCAACTATTAGTCCCGGAACAAGGAGGAGCAACCATTCCACTTCAACGTTTCCCAGCATGTAGTGCTTCAAAGCCCCGCTTGTTGCTGTGAAAACTATGGCAAAGCTCGAAGTTGCCACTGCATAGTGTATTGGTAATCCCATATAAGTTAGGAACGGAACGTTTATCGCTCCACCGCCTATACCAAGCAGGCCGCTGGCTATTCCGGCTACGAACCCGCCGAGAGGTACTACTTTGTAATCGAGCTTTATCTGGCTCAAATCTACTTCGTGTGGCTCTTTGCTCTTTTTGCGGTAAAGTCTTATTGCCACGAGGAATAGGACTGCACCAAAGATGACCTTTAACTGGCTTGCG
This sequence comes from Thermococcus sp. 101 C5, assembly GCF_009372125.1. Taxonomy (NCBI): domain Archaea; kingdom Methanobacteriati; phylum Methanobacteriota; class Thermococci; order Thermococcales; family Thermococcaceae; genus Thermococcus; species Thermococcus sp. 101 C5. The sequence goes on along the minus strand of NZ_WHIZ01000028.1, from coordinate 8,917 downwards.
CTTATAAAGCTCGTCATCCATGCTCCTATATAAGCTCCTATCACGGCAGTGCTTGCCAGGAGAAGGCCCGCTTTGTAGTGTATTCTCCTCTGCCTGTGGTACGCTATGGCGGAGCTTAGAGAAGTGAAAACAACCGCAGCGCTTGAAGTCCCAATCGCGTGGTGAATTTCGACCCCCAGAAGGTTTAGAGTGGGTACAATCAAAAACCCTCCCCCTAAGCCGAAGAGGGCTGCCAGTATGCCTATAAAAATCCCAACACCAAAATACCCTAGGTATTTAAGCAAATTACCACCTCCGCTACTCAAGTTCAAACACAAGGGCTTCTATTAGCTTTATCAGAGCTTTGAGATCATCCAAGTGGAGCATCTCCGTTTCACTGTGGAGGTATCTTATGGGGGCGCTTAAAGCTAGGGTTTGGCTCTTGAACTCAAAAGCTGATGCGTCGGTTCCTCCACCGGTAACTCCAATCTGCACCGGGATGTTGTTCTTCTTTGCTATTTCGAGAGCCTTCCTTGCAAGGGAGGGTGTATAGATTGCTGAATTGTCAACGGCCCTTATTACAGCGCCTTTTCCGAGCCTTACATCTCCCGTAAGGAAAGAACAGCATGCAAATGAATCCACGGCAATTGCGTATTTTGGTGAATAGCTGTTTGCCAAAAACTTGGCCCCCTTGAGTCCTATTTCTTCTTGAACTGTAAAAGCGAAAATGTACTTTCCATCCAGATCGTGGTCAACGAGGTCTTTTATGGCCTCAACAAGGGCAACGACACCAAATCTGTCATCCAGGGAGCGCGTTGCGATGTATCTGTTGTTTAAGATGCTGAAGTGCTTTTTAAATACAGCAAAGTCCAGAACCTTTACTCCCATTTCCTCGGCCTCTTCCTTTGACTCTGCGCCGATATCTATTTCGAGGCTGTGCCAGGGAATTGTGTCGAACTTTCTCTCGAGGTTTAGATGAACGGGAGTGACCCCTATAACTCCGTCCAGCTCCCCCTTTTCGGTTATTACTTTTACATGCCTCCCCAGAAGCAGTCTGTCGTCTATTCCTCCTACTTTTCTGAACTTTAGCTTTCCGTCGTTTGTTATCCCGGTTATCATAAGTCCGATTTCGTCCATGTGTGCCATGAAAATAGCTTTCTCCTCACCCTCTCCGAGCTCCACGATGAGGTTCCCAATTGCATCGACCTTATAGTCGGCATAGTCTTCGATCCATTCTATGGCCTTTTCCCGTATTCTCTCTTCATATCCGGAAATACCGGGAAGTTGGGTTATCTCTTTGAGCATCTCAACTAGCATAATTTTCACCAAAAAATAAATTGAGACAAACTACTTAAAGTTTTTTAATAGCGTTAAGATTTGCATTTTAATGGCCTCTCACTAAACTTTAAAAACCCCTATGGGTTTATTTATAAAGGGTTTTTAAACCCAGTGGAGGTGTAAGCCTTGGTTGATATGAGCAATGTTGAACTTAAGATAGAAAATATAGTAGCCTCTGTGGATCTTTTTGCTCCTCTTGATCTCGAAAAAGTGATAGAAATTTGTCCGCACTCAAAATACAACCCGGAGGAGTTCCCAGGGATAATATGCCGCTTTGATGAACCAAAAGTTGCCCTTCTTGTATTCAGCTCCGGCAAGCTCGTGGTCACCGGTGCAAAGAGTGTTGAAGACATAAAGGCTGCGGTTTCAAAGCTTGTTGAAATGCTCTCAAAGATCGGGACTAAGTTCACCAGAGAGCCTGAGATAGATATCCAAAATATGGTGTTTAGTGGAGACCTTAAGATGGAGTTTAATCTCGATGCTGTTGCTCTTGTCCTGCCCAACTGTGAATATGAGCCTGAGCAGTTCCCCGGTGTCATCTATCGTGTTAAAGACCCAAAGGCTGTTATCCTTCTCTTCAGCTCAGGAAAAATCGTGTGCAGTGGGGCAAAGAGCGAACAAGATGCGTGGGAAGCTGTTAGAAAGCTCCTCCACGAGCTTGAAAAGTACGGCCTCATTGAAGAAGAGTTTTAATTTTTCTTTAACTTTTCTATACAGAAAAAATGGTGGAATCAGGTAAAAAGAGGGCTTAAAGCCCTAAAATATCTTTTGCGGCTTGTATTCCGAGGTCGAAGGCCTTCATGTTCACGTCCACAGCTTTTGGTGGAACACTTATCTTTATGACTTCCCTAACGTGCTCTGCATCGAGTGGGAACTCTGGAACCTGTGTTAGAGCTCCAATGAGGACTGTGTTGGTGGTAACCACGTGTCCCGCTTTTTCGGCAAGCTCTTCTGCGTTAAAGCCAATCCACTTCGCCTTGAAGTCCTCCTCGAAAATTCTCCTTATCTCGTCCAGGCTTGGGTACTTAGCCATTCCCATCGAAACCTGCACTGGGACTATTGGCTTTGTATTGATTACTGCCATTCCGCCCTCTTTGAGGTAGTTAACGTATCTTAGGGCTTCCACAGGTTCGAAGGAAAGTATAACGTCGGCTTTACCTTCTGGCACCATTGAACCGTAGACGTCCTCTCCAAAGCGCACGTAGGAAATAACGCTTCCAAACCTCTGGCTCATCCCGTGGACTTCTCCCAACCTCACCTTGTATCCAGCCCTTAAGGCGGCCCAGCCAAGAATGTTTGCGGCTGTTAAAACTCCCTGGCCGCCTACTCCAGTAATGACTATGTTATACTCTTTCATTGTGATCCCCCCTTTACAGGCTCAAAAGCTCCGAATGGACATACTTGGGCACAACCTCCGCATCCCCAGCACATTGTTGGTTCGACCCTTGCTTGTCTCTTCTCCTCGTCCCAGTAGATTGCTGGGCAGCCATAGGCGTTTATACATACCCTACATCCTGTACACTTCTCCTCATTGACTTGGTAGATTGGCCACGTCATTCCTCTTCTTCTCATTTGTCCCACTTTGTAGAGAGCACAGACTTGTCTTGATACCACAACGCTAACTCCTTCAACCTCTAAGGCTTTCTTCATGGTCTCGTATGTTGTTTTTATGTCATAGGGGTCAACAACAGCCACAAAGTCTGCACCCATGGCTTTTGCAACCTCTTCTATCGGGATTCTCTTACCCATGCCGTGTGGTGTTTCTCCGGTGCTTGGGTTGGGCTGGTCACCGGTCATAGCGGTAACGAGGTTATCAAGAACGACTACCAGCACGTTCGAGCGGTTGTAGATTGCGTTTGCCAGAGCGGGGAGTCCAGTGTGGTAGAACGTTGAATCACCGATTGTGGCAACTATCACTTGCTTCTCTGGGCTCTTCTGCTCTTCGCTGAGGCTTCCGTTCTGGGCTATGCTCAATCCGTGGGCAATTCCAATTGAAGCTCCCATGGCAACAGTGGTATCAACCGCTTGAAGCGGTGGGAGCAGTCCTAAAGTGTAGCACCCTATGTCGCTGGGGTAGATTGCCTTGCCCTTTGTTGCCTTCTTTATTGCGTAGAAGCTGTTTCTGTGCGGGCAGGCTGGGCACAGTGAGGGAGGTCTTGGCGGTAGGAGGGGCTTAACTTTCTCGTACTTTGCGTCGAGCTCTTCAAAGTTTATTGGCGTTTCAACTCCAAGGAACTTCGCTATGGCAGTTACTGCTCTCCTCGTTGTCATCTCATAAATCCTTGGCACGAGGTCTTTGCCGTGGATTGGAATTGTAATTCCTTTGTCATAGGCCCATGTTTTTACCTGCTCCTCAACGACTGGCTCGAGCTCCTCTACGATGAGAACCTTCTCAAGCCCTTCCAAGAACTTCTCTAATAGCCCGTAGGGAACCGGGAATGGTGTTCCGAGTTTGAGGATCTTGACGTTATCAACGCCAAGCCAGGCGAGGGCTTCTTTCACATAGGCGTAGCTCAAGCCTGGGGCGATTATACCTACCTTGGCGTCTTCTTTGCCCTCTATCCAGTTGAATGGGCAGTTGTTGAGCTCTTCCCTAATTTTCTCAATTTTCTCAAGGATTATCGGGTGGAAGTTTCTTGCGTTGGCTGGAACGTCAACAAATCTGCTTGGGTCTTTCTTGAATTTTCCAAACTTCCTCTTTCCTTGTTTTATCTCCTCTGGAAGTTCTCCTAAGACTACGTCTCCCCTTGCGTGTGATGTCCTTGTTGTTGTCCTTAAGATTACAAAGTGCTTGAACTTCTCACTGAGCTCGAAAGCATATTTTGTCATCTCCTTTGCCTCGTGAGGATCGGCTGGCTCAAGAACAGGAACGTTTGCAAACTTGGCGTAAACCCTCGTATCCTGCTCGTTCTGAGAAGACCACATGCTTGGGTCGTCTGCCACCATTATGACGAACCCGCCTTCGACACCCATTCCGACGGCGCTCATGAATGTGTCGGCGGCAACGTTTAAACCAACATGCTTCATTGCGGTCATTGCTCTGAGTCCGCTCCAGGCTGCTGCTAGAGCGGTCTCAAAGGCTACCTTTTCGTTTGTGGAGTACTCCATGTAAACGCCTGCCTTCTCTGCTACGGCAGCCATTGTATCGGTAAGTTCAGAGCTTGGGGTTCCGGGATAGGCGGCATAGACCGCAATATTTGCTTCTAAAGCTCCTCTAGCTATTGCCTGGTTTCCTAAAAGCAGAACTTTTTCTCCAGGTTTGTCCCATAGGACGATATCACTAACTTTAGCCATATACACCACCTCATTCTTTAATAACACCTTTTGCCTTAGCGAATTCAGCTAAAGCATAAGCAGCTACTCCAACGTCTTCGGGCCTTTCATAGGCTGGGATTCCTTCCTTTTCAAGAAGTTCCTTGGCTTTCTCGCTAACGTAACCTGCCATGAACAATGCCAAAACCGGTTTTCCGTTGTTGACCTCTTTTACCGCTCTTATAACTCCTTCAGCGTGCTCTGTTGGAGTCATCCCTGCAAAAGTCGGCACGACACATATTGCTATGAGCATGTCAACGTTATCATCTTCAAGAAGGAGCTTTGCGGTCTTGTAGTACTCTTCTCCCCTCGCTGAGGCAATCATGTCAACAGGGTTTTTAACTGCTGCCATTGGCGGTAAGAATGAGCGGAGCTTCTCCATGGTTTCCTCTTTTAGGTTGGCCAGCTTTAGTCCTCTCTTGTCTATCTCGTCAGCCGTTAGAACCCCCGGGCCACCTGCGTTGGTCATTATTGCGACTCTCTTTCCTTTTGGCAGTGGCTGGGTGAAGGCCCTTGCCATGCTCAGCATCTCGTCTATAGTGTTTGCAACCAGAATTCCGCTCTGCTTAAATGCGGCTTCATAGATGGCATAGCTTCCAGCTAAAGAACCCGTGTGGGATGAAGCGGCTCTTGCACCGCTTTCGCTTTTTCCAGCTTTTAGGGCTATTATTGGCTTCTTCTTGCTGACCTTTCTTGCGACTTCCATGAATCTCTTTCCATCTTTTATGCCCTCTATGTAAAGGGCAATTGCCTTGCTGTTTTCGTCATCAGCGAGGTACTCCATCAGGTCTGCAAAGTCCACATCGCTCATGTTTCCAACGCTTATGAACTTAGAAAAGCCTATGTCTTCTTTGATGGTCTTGTAAACTATTCCTGCACCGAGGGCACCGCTTTGGGATATGAAAGCGACACTGCCCTTCTTGGCCTTCATTATAAACGTTGCGTTCAGGTTGCTGTGTGTGTCCATTATACCAACACAGTTTGGTCCGATGATCCTCATTCCATATTTGTGTGCTATTTCGACAAGTTCTCTCTCCTCTTTCTTCCCTTCTTCGCCGGTTTCACCGAATCCTGCTGTTATTACTACGGCACCTTTCACGCCTTTTTCTCCGCAGTCAATGATTGACTGCTTGACAAATGGCTTGGGAACGACTATGACGGCTAAATCCACATCGTCGGGGATTTCCTTGACGTTCTTGTATGCTTTGACTCCCTGGACTACTTCTTCTTTTATGTTCACTGGGTAAACCTTTCCTCCGTATTCCTTGAGGTTCTTGAAGACCTCATAGCCGAGTTTCAGTGGGTCATTGGATGCTCCCAATACGGCAACGCTTTTTGGGGTGAAGAAATAATCAAGCATTTTTACAATCACCGAGTTTCGTATCGGTAAAAGTCTATATAAGCTTTGCCGAGAAAGTGCAGTTAGGCAATCTTGACCATAAAAAAGCACAAATTGGTCTTTGATGAGCATAAAACAGCACGAGTGCATTATCACTTGGAGTAATATGCCTCCACAAGGCAAAGCCAAACCTGTCGTGAGAATTAATTTGAATGGGCGGAGGTTTGTTCATATTTGCTCATAAAACCTTATGACGGACAGATACCTCAGCTAACCCTCTTGTCATCATCATCAGAGTGGCTAACGCTCATCATCGGCTAACACTTTTTAAAGAATAGGGAGTTAAAAAGTTTGGGATGATGTGCGTTTACCGGTCTGAGCAGTGATGATATCGGCACTATCTGACCGTTTTATTCTCTTTTTTCGAGGAGTTCATGCTCGACTAAAGCCACAATATCTTTGTGGATGTCCTCAACAGGGGCTAGGGCGTTTACAATTCTTATCTCATCGAACCTCTCGGCAAGCTTCAGATAGTTTTCCCTTACCTTTTTTTGGAGCTCAACAATCTTATCAAACTCCGATTTGATACTTCTACCGTTTATGCGTTTTATGCTCTCCTTAACAGGCAAATCAAGGAGGATTACAAGGTCTGCTCTTGGAGCAAATGCATTTAAGTTGATAAGCCATTCCAAATCAAGGCCCCTTGCCCACTGGTAGGCTAGGGATGAGTAGAAATACCTATCCGATATAACTACCTTTCCAGCCTTTAAGGAGGGCTCTATGAGTTTTTTAACGTGCTCTGCTCTATCTGCAGCAAAGAGTAATGCCTCAGCTTCTTTGCTTATTCGTGCACCGTCTATTATTCCCTCTTTTCCTCCTGTAAGTACAAGCCTCCTTATCAGTTTCCCAAAAGCAGTATCTGTTGGCTCTTTGGTTAGAACAACTTCGTATCCTCTCTCTTCAAACCACTCTGCAAGCAATTTTGCCTGGGTTGACTTTCCCGCTCCATCAATTCCCTCTAAGACAATGAATATGCTCATAAATACACCTCCAGAGTTGCATCTCGCTTGGTTTTTGTTTATGGCTTTTGCCTTTTGTATATCTTTTTGGTGAAATCAGAGGAGAGTTTTCTTCATGTGGTCTAGGAGCTTCCACATGCTTCCAAACTCTTTTTCCTCTTCCCCTTTGTGGAACTCTACGTATCCATTCGGCTTGAAACGGAGTCCAAAAGTATACTCTCCCTTTTTGAGCTTTTGAAGGTAGACTTCTTTTGGTTTTGGTGGCAGGTAGCTGGTCATCATGTCATTGAGAAGCTCCACCTCAAACCCAAAGTGCTCATTTAGCCTGGGGAAGAAGAGTACTGCGGGAGTATTCATGCAATCTACCAGTGCAGTTCCCTCTATCTCAAAATTATAGTGTCTGAAAATGTCATGCAAAAAGTCATCTAGAGCGTTAGGATAGTAAATCGTTGCTCCTATATCATTGGGATTTGCTTCTATAAACTTCCTGCTCTCCATTATAGCCTTTATTTCATCTGGATCAAGACCGCTAACTTCTACCCTTATCCCGTTGTGGTAGTAAACATACACCAGAGGAAGGCCTTTCTTATGGGCAAAATCTTTGAGGGCTATTAGCGGGATAAGCCTGACGTCCATAGTTGCTGCTCCGGTACTTACAATCCCCACTACGAGTGCCCTCTTTCCATACCTTGAGATAGCTCTTCCGTCTCTCCCCACTATTATTGTTCCCTGTCCTACGGTTCCTATTGCCCTACCGAGCAGAGCAAGCTCTTCTGGGTTGAATTCCTCGGATTTGTAAATCTCCATAATCATCACCTCAATCTGGAAGTATTATACTTTCTTTTCCAATTCTTGACTCAGTCCAGACTTTTACATTTGCCCCAATTTTTGTGAAATCTTCAATCACGGAGTTATCTCCAATAACGCTACCGCTTTCAATAACAACACCTTTTCCAATGTAAACGTTTTCCCCAATTATCGCCTCGTGTATCTCTGCTCCTTCCTCAATGGTCACATTGGAGAATATTACGGACCGCTCTATTTTAACGTTTCTGCCTATTTTAACGTTATCGCCCAAGACGGCAAATCCTCTTATACGCGGGTTTCTGATTTGACATCTCTTACCGCTGTAAAGAGAGCCCCCGTGTTCCAGGTTTCCTTTTAGGGATTCAGTTTTTATTTGTGGGAGCTTCAGCCTCCCTAAGAACACATCCGCAGTTGCTTGAAGGTAGCTTGATGGCCTCCCTATGTCGTTCCAGTATTCTTTAAACGGAAAACCGTAGAGAGGCAGCTTCTCTTCGAGCATTTTGGGAAACAGATTGAGTGAGAAATCAAAGTTCTCGCCCTTTGGAACTAAATCAAATACCTCCGGCTCGAAAACATAGATGCCAGCATTTACAAGGTTGCTAAAAGCCTCTTCTGGCTTTGGCTTTTCTTTGAACTTTATTATCCTGTTCTCTGGATCCACGATCGATATTCCGTACTGGGTGGGATCTTCGACCTCCGAGAGGGCTATTGTGGCGAGGGCGTTCTTTTTCTTGTGGTACTCGTAGAGGGCTCTGATATCCAAATTAGTGAGAACATCACTTGAAGCAACTATAAATGTGTCTTCTATTTTGGGCGTGTTTATAGTAACCTTTATTAGGGTTTTTGCTGAATTCTTTCAGGTGGTTGTCGTGATCCCCAGATGGGATCACAGACTCAAAGACCCTGAAAGCGTGGCATTCGCAATTCTTGACGTTTTAGCAGACTTCGAATCAGAAGGAAAGCTGAAGAACCTGCCAAAATCCAAAAAATTTCCAGTAAAAACAATACTGGCAATACTCCTCTTTAAACAATACTACAACCTACCTCTCAGAGACGCCCAGCACTACGGCAGAAAATTCTTCGGAGCAAACATTCACTACTCAACCCTCCACAACTGGGAGAA
>NZ_WHIZ01000027.1:0-24034 GCF_009372125.1 Thermococcus sp. 101 C5 | reverse complement strand
TAATGTGTTATGGTCTGAAAATCCTCCTCAGAGTCAAATACTGTTTAAATAACAGGGGGTGAAACTAAACACGCCCCGCCTTAATGCTTTTAAATACCCCCGCTCTCTCTCACCCTTTTCCTAACGTTTGGATCCCTATCGGCTATCATTTTTAGGGCTTCCTCAAAGCTCATCCAGTCAGGGACTTCTTCGTTGAGATAAATGCCAGTTCTCCCGATAGAATCTCTTCTAGTTAGAACTTTCACCCTTTCCTGCACTGTATCTATACTCACTCCGAGAATCTTTGCAACCTCGCTCTCTCTCCCAATAACTTCTCTCTCTATATGGCCTTTTTCAGTTGGGATTATCAGTATCAACTTTTTGTTAACTCCCGGCACTCGGAGGTTTGTTTTTAGTCCCCAGATGTCAACCATCCCGCCCCATCTGTAAAATTCGAGCTCTCTATCGTTGGGGTCTATAAGCGGAAACGTTACTGTAGTTTCTTCGTCGATTTCGATGTGTCCTTTTATTAAGTGCCAGGGAGTGGCCATAACGATTCTTCGCCTTTGAATTGGGATTCCCTCCAAGCTCAGCTCAATTAAAAAGCTGGGAACTTTATATGGAATAACAATGTCAATGTCGCTGTCCTTCCTGACGTCTCCTCTCGCTACACTCCCATAAACATGGGGCTCAAATTGGGCCAGCCTTTCCATTATTTTCAGGGCTTTTTCACGTTTCTCTTTTAAGATTCTCCATCGCTTGGGGGAATACACAATTTCCCTCTCGTCCCATATACGAGCAACTTTTTCTCTTGGCATGGTAGGATTTTATCGCCGTTCTTTTTAAACTCAATCGCTGACCTCCTCCCATAATTGGCGAGAGTTTATCTTAGTCCCTCACTAATGATGGGGAAGTTTGAGGGGTTTCATTTAGACCCAAGTTAAAGCGGGTCTTCGACCCCTCGGGGAGGGTCTTCCCCCCGTTACCCCTACCCCCCGCAAGAAGGTTTTCAGATTTTGCATCCCCACCCTAAAGGGCGAGGCTTTCAAGAAAAAAGTAATCTTTAATAGGCAGACTATTCATCTTTATGTGGAGGTGGAAAAATGCCTGTTATAGGTGTTAACATAACGAAAATTGAAGTCGAAAAGCAAGGGGGAATAATTGGTAACGTTGAAGTAAACCTCTCCCCAAAGATTGAGGAAGTCAGATTGGGGGAAGTAAGAACTCCCTCTGGGAAAGTGAATGGTGTTGAAGTGCTGTTCACCTATCAGATAGGATACAATCCCGAAATTGCGAGGGCACTGATAAAAGGAGCGGTGTTTTATCTACCCCCCAAAAAAGAACAGACAGACGAGATACTTGAGGGCTGGGAAAAAGAGAAAAAGATACCCCCAGAAATGTTTGCAGAGTTGGTGAACTTTTTGACTAATGAAATAACTCCTCTAATAATGATAGTCTCCAAAGAAATGAGGATCCCATATCCAATCCCTCTCCCAAGGGTAACCATAAAGCAGCAATCTTGAATTGCCTCTATCAAAACTCTTATAAACTCCCCTTATTTTTTCTTTTTGGTGGTTGTGATGAGGGGGGATTTACTTTGCTTTGCCAAAATCAGCGCTTCAAGTGCTTAATGCCTTAGGAGACAAGCCGGTGTCGTCTAAAGAGCTTGCACGAAAAACAAACCTTTCTGAAAGAACTGTTCGATATGCCCTAAAGATTCTCAAGGAGAAGGAGCTTGTTGAGGAGATATTTTTCTTAAGAGATGCTAGACGGAGGGGTTATAGAAGGAAAGTTATTCCGGGCTGAGCCCTTCCACCTTTTGTAATCCTTTTTTAATCTCTGGGTATTTTGTCTCGAAGATGAGTTCTGCCAGTTCTACTGCCTGTGCGTAGGCTCCTCTCTTTGTATAGAACTCCATATGCTCAACAAATTCCAGATAGTTTCTGCTTCTTTCTTTGGCGGCTAGATAGAGAAGGAGGGCCTTTCTTATTCTGTATCTGTGTTCCAAAGTTACCTCTACCTCTAAGATGAGGTCTTTATAAGTTTTGAGGCCATCTAGAAGCTTATCAAGAGGGAATAGTGATTGTGCCAGCATTAGTAGAGTCTCCCCGAGCTCCTCCGTAAAGCCCTCTTTCCTGTATTCTCCTGAGAGCTGGTAGAGCATCTTTGCAGTATTTAGGCCTACAATTTTCGTTCTTTGAGAGTCTCCTGCCAGCATATAGGAGTATTCAGCACTTAGGAAAGTTTTTGCGGTGTGATAAAGATTTCCATCAGCATACCATTCTCTACCTGCTTTCTCATAGTTCCTTCCTGCATTCTCCATAAGCTCCATGAAGTGGTCGTCATAGCCAAAAACGTCCTTAACAATAAATGCGAGCTTGAAAAAAGTGTCCCCTGCTTTTTGGTATTCTTTTTTGGTCACAAATATTTCCGCCCCTTTCCCATAGAAGTCAATCAAGATGTTTGCCATGTCCTCAATGCCATGTGGATCATGAATTATCTTGTAATACCTATATGCTGCTTCATATGCTTCAATTGCTTTCTGGATTTTTTTCTTTTTCATTTGGGTGTTGCCCATGGACTTATACATTGCGGCAAATTCCTTTGCATATTTCTCGAATTTATCTTTTTCACCAAGAATCTCAAATATTCTGAGAATGTTGGAGCAGAATTCGTCGAGAAGTTCTAAATCGGGCTCTTCAATTTCAACGGCTTCTTCCAGAATATCCAGGTAATAATATGCGCTCTTAAGGAGAAAAGGTCTGGCATCGTTTAGTGCCTGGGGGTTGGTACTAATGATGATATCTCCAATGTATCTATAAATCCGGGCAGCGTCTAAAATTCTCTTTTGTTTTTCATACTCTCTTGCGGATTTTATAAGAAGTTGTATACCGGCTTTCAGGTTTCCCCGGGTTATCATGCTTTTTCCAGCTAGCTCAAGCTCACCCGGACTAGACCTTATTATACCTGCTATCAAAAGGGCCACCCCACTTGGTTTTAACGAGTGTTTATTTTACCTCGATGTATTTAATGCTTTCTCTGATGAACAACAGAGCACACTAAAATTCAAAAAATTTCGAAAAAATTAGACTTTTATCACTCTATATCCCGCCGCCTTCCTAAGCCTGTTCATAACTGCAAGCCCCAGTCCCTTTTCTTCAATCCCCTCGGCCAATATTACATCTACTCCGGACTTGTCGAGTTCTCTGAGGGCTTTAAACAGGTTCCTTGCTATCTCTTCCTCGCTTTCGCCCATGTTGAAATATGCATCTGCCTTGTAGAAGTCCCCGGTGGCCATTACACCGACCCTCATACCTTGGGCTTTATACCTCTTGATGAGCTCATTGATTTTCTCTTTAACCCTCTCACGCTCTCCTTCGATGACTATAACCTGAGCATCTGGGGCGTAGTGTTTGTACTTCATCCCGGGAGCTTTTGCAAGGTTTACGGGTTTCCCTTTTACGGCTGGATGGATTTCCACTTTTCCAATTACCGCTTCGATCTCCTCAAGGGGCAATCCGCCGGGTCTTAGGAGCATTGGAGGGTCTGTGGTTAAGTCTATTACCGTTGACTCAACTCCTACTTTTGTTTCGCCGCCGTCTATTATGCACTCTATCTTACCATAAAAGTCATCGACAACGTGCTCTGCCAAGGTGGGGCTCGGCTTTCCGCTTATGTTGGCGGAGGGTGCAGCAATTGGTCTTTCGCTTGCCTTTATCAGTCCAAGCGCAATCTCGTTGGCGGGCATTCTTATCGCCACAGTCTCTAACCCGCCTGTAGTTGCATATGGAACTTTGTCCCCCTTGGGGAGCACTATTGTCAACGGCCCTGGCCAGAACTTTTCTGCAAGTATTTTAGCCTTCTCTGGAACTTCACTTGCGAGTTCATAAACCTGCTCGAACTCGGCTATGTGGATTATCAGAGGGTTGTCAGGGGGTCTGCCTTTTGCCTTGAAGATTCTTTTGACGGCATTTTCATTCAGCGCATCCGCACCTAACCCATAGACAGTCTCCGTAGGAAACGCAACAAGCTTCCCTTCTCTAATAAACCTCGCACCTATCTTGATTTTTTTCCAGTCAAGGCCCTCTCGCATGTTTATTACTACAGTCATGTTCCTCACCTAAAACTTCCTTATAAACCTCTTCAACTCTCTCGGCAACTTTCTCCCACTTGTATTTTTCGCTGATTCTTCTTCCGATTCTGCCCATTTTTAAAGCTTTTTTATTGTCGAGTAAAAGCGCTACTTTTTCAACAAGCTCGTCAAAGTCTTTAAAGAGATACCCATTTTTTCCGTCCCGTATAAGTTCTTTTATTCCTCCAACAGCCCTTCCGACTACAGGCACACCAAGGGAATTGGCTTCAACAACTACAAGCCCAAATCCCTCCCTCAAAGAGGGGACTATTAGCATTTTGCTCTCTGCGAGTATGTTGTCGATATCATCTCTATAACCGGGAAACTTAACGTTAGGTGGTGCAATGCGTTTTAGCTCTTCCCTCAACGGGCCATCCCCAACAACAAGAAACTCTTCATGGGGGAAGTACTCCGCAAGACGTATAAACGTCTTTGGATCTTTATAGGATGTTAGCGCTCCGATGAATGTTATGTACTTCTTTACGGCTTTTTTCGCTTTTAGCGGCCTTATCCCGTTTGGAATTACTCTTACCCTTTTTGCCCCGAGCGATAGGGCTCTCTTTTTCAAGTAATGGCTTACAGCGATTATGCCATCACTCTTTGCTAGGCTTTCTCTGACAAAATACCTCCCGAGTGGAAGTTTTGACATAAAGTCAAGATCACTCCCGTGGGCTGTCGCAACTAATGGCAGTTTCAGCTTCCTTTTTGCGAGAACTCCGGCAAAGCTGGTTGTTCCAATGTAGTGGGCATGAATGACATCAAAATTCAATTTTTTGTGGAGCTTTACTATCTTTAAGAAACCTAAAAGGGCGAATAAAGTTCCCCTCAAACCGAAGACCGGGGGCACTTTAACCTGATAAACTCTCTCCTTCTCAAACTCTCTGGGTGTTATGGATCCATAAGTAAGAACATAAACATCATGTCGCTTTCTAAGCTCCCTAACTAAGTTGTCAGTGTGATTTGCAACCCCGCCTCTGTGAGGAGGATAGTGTCCTACTACCAATATTCTCATGAATGAAAAATGTAAAAGAGAAGTAAAAAGCCTTTCTATGGTCTGCCTTTACCTTTTCCACGTGGTGGATTTACCGGCAAATACTTCTCCTTTATTTTGCCTCTTCCCTGCATAAAGGCTTCCCTTAGCATGTTCTTAGCATCTTCGATGAGCTCTCTGGCAGTGTCGTAGTCTCCCGCTTGAATTGCAGCTTTTGCAGCTTCTAGCTTCCCTTTTATTTGAGTTACATCGATTCCAGCTTTTTCGAGAACCCTTAATTTAATTTCGAGCCTTTGTACTTCCCTGTTAAGTTGGAATTTGGGACTCGCATGAATAAACTTCTGCCACTCCTTGCCGGCAAGCCTAATTACTGTCTCTGCGTGAGCCTTTGCAGCAATTGCCTGTCCATATGCTTTTTCATAGTTCCCTTCGTTGTAGCTCCCGTTTGCAATTTGTATCTTCTCCTCTGCAAGTTCAATTAGCCTTTTAGCGGCTGGAATTGGGAGATTATCGAGCATTTCTTTTGCTGTTTCAGTTCTGTTGATAGCCAACTGTATTGCTTCCCATGCCATTTCTGGGGTTATGGTAACGTTTTCTTCTGTTATGTTTCCATCTCTGACTCTCTCTCTAATGCGCTCTCTTATTTGTTCGGCTGTTCTGTTCATTAATTGGCTCTTGAGTATTATTACGTTTCTAGTTTTGAGCAAGACGCCAATTACTTCAGTTGTGTTTGTTATGTTGTTGTCAACATACAGGATGAACTTCTTCCCTTCTATGTTTCTGGCTTGTTTTATTGCTCCTATATCCCTTCCGTGGGCAATTACTACTTTAACGTTATCAAAAAGTTCGGGATATTCTTGGATAGCCTTTCTAAGTACATCTAAGTTGGTCTCATACCTAGTATTGCCATACCATCTAACGTATGAGATTCCAAGCTCGTCTAGTTCTGTTTCGTAGTCTTTTGGCACGGCATCGGGACCACCTATGATTATGACCTTATCCGGAGTCTTCTCCATGATCTCTGCTGTGACATTTGGATCGTAAACTCCCCAGGTTGTAACAACCACGGTTGCGTTTAGCACTTCTGCGAGCTCTTCTGCAAGTGCTGAATCCGCTTCATTGTCACTTACTAGGATAACTATTGAGGAAACCTGAGCTTCTGATAATGGTATTATGCTTGCTAAGAGCAATGCACCAAACAACAATGCAAATACTTTTTTCGCCATCATGGCTTATCACCTCACTTTATTATAGTGAAAAACTCCTATTTAAGCTTTTTTCATGAAATCGTTTTGTTCTGTCTTTGTTTGTTTATTCAAATGCTACGAAAACTCTTTTTGACTTTGCGAGGGTTAAAAAAAGTTTAAAACCGTTTATGTATGTTCAAAAACCTCATAAAAGACTTTTTCGGCAAATTGAGATAACCTCAGGCCCTCTTTCTTTGCTATCTTTTCGAGAATCTTTTGTGCATTGCTTCCGTATTGACAGGCTTTCTTTTCTCTGTATGCAACTTCTTTGGGAAGACCTATTTCAAGGGCTACTTCCCTTAGAATAGCTTTTCTTACCCCATTGTGGATTTTGTACTCTAAAGGTGTTCTTAGCCCGCTTCTGACGACGTTGAGATCTAAGAACGGGAACCTTCCTTCAACGCTGTTTAACATGGCAATTTTGTCATCTCTGGCAAGGTTCTTTTCCCCCATCTCCAAAATATCTTTCTCCATTAGCGAAGGATCCCTAAGGTACTTCGCATATCCTCCAAAGAGTTCATCGGCCCCCTGACCGCTTAAAAGAACCTTGGTATTGTCCTCTCTGGCCAGCTTTGTTGCGAAGTAGATTGGGATTCCTATTGCGAGGTTCATGGGGTTGGGCTCTTCTATGGCAAACATAACTTTTTCAAGAGAGTTTTTTACGTCATCGAGATCAAATACGTACTCCCTAAGCTTCAGGCCAAGTTTCTCACTAACTTTTCTAGCCCACTCCAAGTCTGGACTCCCCTCTGCCCCCGCCGTGTAAAGGGTGACATCTGAGTATTTTGAAGCGAGAAGCGCTATCAAAGAGCTGTCCAGCCCTCCGGAGAATAATACTCCTACCTTTTTTGCACTTCTAAGCCTTACGGCATATTCCAGGCTTTTCTTTATGCTCAGCTTTGCTCTTTCATAGGAGAAAGGCTCTCCTTTTAGCTCTGAGAGGGTAAGGAGCTGAATCCGTTCAATGCCATTCTTTGATATTTTAACGAGCTCTCCAGGATTTACCGGGATTGCTCTTTCCCCTATGCTCCAGAGAACTTTCTTTTCCGAAGCAAAGAAACCGTTAGGGGAATAGTAAAGAGGCCTAATCCCCACAGGGTCCCTGAAGAGGTAGATATTTTTCTTATCGGAGAATGCAACAGCATAATCCCCGTTTAGGGTCCTCATTAGGGTTCTCACGCTTTCTGGTATTGAACTGCCATTTTCAACTTGAAACTCCAGCAGACGTAGGATTACTTCCGTATCAACGTCGCTCTCAAATCCAACCCCTCTTCTTTCCAGAAACTCCTTTATCTGTCTGTGATTGTATATCTCACCGTTGTGAACTAGGGCAAAATCGTTGAAAAACGGTTGGGTGAATCTTTTTGAGCCTGTCATGGCCAGACGACACTGGAGAAGCCCTATACTACCGTCTGGAACTTTAGTAATTTCGGAGAAATCTTCGCTCTTTAATACTCCTCCATCAGTCCATACGCCAAAGGAATCGCTGCCCCTATGTTTTCCAGAATTTATCATTGCTATAAGTTTGGGTTTTAGATGTTTTCCTATTCCTCCCGCTATAAGGCACACTTTTCTCACCAGAGTAGCTTATTTGTTCGCTAATAAAAACCTTCTCAGTTTCTCTCTAAAAAAGGGTTCATTTTGAGAAAATTTTATTGAATGAAAGTTCTATTACTATCGTTCGCTATTGAACTCATGTTAAGTCCCCACAGGTACAGTAGTGTTCATAGGCCAGCGTCTCAAGGTCATCAAACCCACTTCTCGTTTTTGCTGAGAGGTAAACCACTCTAACGGGGGGTGAGACTTCGGGTAAAAATTTACATAGCTTGTATGCCAAGAGCCCTTGCATTGAAGTGTCAAGCTTTAAACGACTTGATAGATATTCCACGTCTTCGAGGTATCTTTTTGTCTTTTCCAAATCCCTAATGAGGTCTATTTTGTTAAGGGCAGGTATGGTCGTTGCGCCAAGCCTAAGGTCTATTAAAAGAGCAAAAAACCTGACAAAGCAGTAATCGTGGGCCTTTCTTAATATTGTGGGGTCAAATAAGTACACGACGAGGGGATTTGGAAGGTTTTCCATCAGCTTAACCCCAAAATCATGGAAGAGGAACGTTTCCATCTGGCCGGGGGTATCTATAAGAACGTAGTCGTTTTCTTTTTCCAGCTTTAGTATTTTTTCAATGTATTCGTCGAGATAATCCATTAAAAAGTCGTAGCTCTCTACAATAGCTCCATTTGGTCCGTATCCCTTTTTCATAAGCTCCTCTACGGTTATGTGTTCCCTAACGTCCACAGTGGGAGTGTATGGAAGAACCCTAACTCCAGTATCCAGGTTGACATATGCTACTCTCTTTTCATTTTCATCCAAAAACTTTCCAAATTCTCCCGTTAAAGTTGTTTTGCCGCTTCCAGCGGTTCCAACAAATACTATTATCACCATGATCACCATTGATAATCTGTTTCCATCCCTACAATCTTCTCCGCAAGTTCAAAAAATGCTTTTGAGGCTTTTGAGTCTGGATCATATGCCACCACCGGCATTCCTTCCAATGTTGCTTCTCTCACTTTTGGGTCTTCTGGGATAACAGCCAAAAGCGGAAACTCCATAACTTCTTCGGCAGCTTCGGGAGGTATATCTGTTTTATGCCCTCCGTATCTGTTGAGTACAAACCCCAATACTCCTCGCCCGGCCTTTCTCAGGACTATCCCCACTTTCATTGTATCGCTGATGCTTGCTATTTCTGGATTGGTCACCAAGAGAATTTCCTCTCCGCTTAACATGGCACTCATGGCATCTATTTGCAGTCCAGCTGGACAGTCTATAAGGATGTAATCAAAATCTTTCTTTAGCTTTGGTATCACTTCAGGTAAATTCCTAGGATCTGCTTTGGCAACGCGCTCCCAATCTACCGCAGCAGGAACTACATATACAAATTCGTACTTCGTGGTGTGTACGGCTTTTCTTATGTCTTCCCCTTCAATTAGTACATCGTGGATAGTCTTTCTGGCATCGTCAAGCCCAAAGTGCAGGCTTAAGTTTGCCATAGTCAAATCTGCATCAACCGCACACACTTTTTTCCCTAACTTTCCTAGAGCAATTGCAAGGTTTGCTGTAACGGTTGTTTTACCAGTACCTCCTTTCCCAGAAGCTATTGAGATTATTCTCCCCATGTTTATTCCCCACTATAATTCTCCTAAACCTTTATGAACTTTTACCAACAAGGTTATAAGTGGAGAGACCAGCAATGGGAAGGTGAGAAAAATGAGGGTATTTGTCGCAGACACGAGTGTTATAGTTGATGGAAGGCTCACTCAATACCTTAATAGGATTAACGAAAAGGTTAAGATCATTATTCCAGAGGCTGTTATTGCCGAGATTGAACACCAGGCAAACGAAGGCAAAGCCATAGGGCACACTGGACTGGAAGAGCTGAAAAAACTCAGAAAGCTTGCGGAAGAAGATAAAATCCTTTTGGAATTCTATGGCGAAAGGCCGGATCTATGGCAGATTAGAAGGGCAAAGGCAGGAGAAATTGACCACATGATAAGAGAAGTTGCCAGAGAACTCAATGCAATCCTAATAACCGGCGACCAAGTGCAGAGAGACATTGCCATAGCCAAAGGCATTGAGGTAATCTACTTGGAGAGCAGAAAAGAGGTCAGACACAGACTTGAAGACTTTTTTGATGAGCATACGATGAGCGTTCACCTTAAGGCTGGTGTAAAGCCCCTAGCAAAGAAAGGAAAGCCCGGCCAGTGGAGACTTGTCCCCATAAGGGATGAGGAACTCACAGATGAGGAACTTGAGGAGATAGCTGATGACATAGTCGAGAGGGCTAAGAGAGATCCAGAGTCGTTTATAGAGCTTGATGAACCAGGAGCTACTGTTGTTCAGCTGAGAAACTATCGTATAGTAATAGCAAAGCCTCCGTTTGCCGATAGAATAGAGATTACAGCTGTAAGGCCGATAACCAAATTGAGCATAGAGGACTACGACCTCCCAGAGAAGCTCTTAGAACGTTTAACTGACAAAGCCGAGGGAATACTTATAGCTGGTGCGCCTGGAGAGGGGAAGTGCTTACCCCCAGAAACCCCCATTCTTCTTGGAGATGGTTCGTTTGTTCAGATTAAAGATGTTAAACCCGGAATGAAAGTTGTTACTTTTTCACACGAGAAGGTAGAAGTCCAACCCATCCTCAGAGTTTATAAGAGAAATGAAACTGCCTTGATAAAGCTAAAAACAGCTACTGGAAGAAAAATAATTCTCACCCCCAACCACCCAGTTCTCACGATAAAAAACGGCTTCGTTATGTGGATGGATGCAGGCTCTCTAAAAAAAGGTGATCCAATAGCGGTTCCTAGAAGGCTACCAATTAAGGGCAACCTGCCAGAAAGTATTTGGATCGGAGAGTTAGTAAAAGAAGGATTCTTTGCAACAACCAAAGATGGTAACATTGTTCCACTTGTGAAGGCCAATCCTGAAGACACAGTGACAGTGTTTTACAAGGGCAGAAATCACAGAAAGTCTAGAGATGTGCCTGCGCATCTTACTCTTAGCGAAGAGTTCTTTGAGTTTCTAGGCCTTATGTGGGCTGAGGGATCAGGGAGTGTCTTCGAGTTTAATAACTTCGATGAGAAACTTATTGAACACTTCAAAAATCTGGTTTCAAACATATTTGGGGTTAAGAGCGAGGAGTTTTACTTTGTTGCTCCAGGAAGACTAAGACTTCGGAATTCGAAGACAATAGAAAAAATACTGCGTGCTTTTGGATATCCAGAGCGGAACAAAGCATCTTCATTAAGAGTACCTGAAATTGTTATGAAATCGGACGAGAAAAGAATAGCAGCTTTTATTAGGGGGGTATTTGAAGGTGATGGTTACATTGGGAAAGAACTGGAAATTTCAACTGCTAGTGAAGAATTCGCCGCTGGATTACAATATCTTCTCCTTAGATTAGGTATCCAGGCACTCTTCAAAGAAAAAACAATAAATGGCAAGGTCTACTATAAAGTTGTTCTAAAGGACTCTAGATCGATAAGAAAGTTCTACGAGGTTGTAAAGCCGAGGTTCAAGGTTAAAGGCTTTGAAAAACATCTAACAAAAAATTCAAATCCAAATATTGATACTATTCCTGCTGGAGAACTTGTGAAATCTCTTGGTGTTCTAACGGGATATAGAGTTAAGGGGGCTACTAAAACTACTTACTCTCGTGAAAGACTTTCAAAAGTGTATCAAAACTTCTTGAGTGTTTACAGAGAATACCTTGCCCTCGAACCAACCGTCAAGAAACTAGTCGAGTACTCAAAGTATATCTCAAAATGGAGAGAACTCGTGGAATTTATTGATAAAAACGTTAATATCGAATTTTACAGAAGAAACCATATAGATCATGTTGCTCCTAAACTTTGGCTGGAGGGTAAGAGAAAGCCCATGATGTCAACAGTAGCTAAGTTGCTTTCAGCGTTTGCATATGAAACAGGGCTTTTGGCTAGGGAGTCAGAGTTGTGGAATAAGGCAGTAAAAGAAATCAGAGAACTCATGAAATCTCTTTTTGCGCTCCTTGGTCAGAATTCTCAGAGTACGGTTTCTCAGTCAATGATAAGCCTCTTTCTGAATGGTGCAGAGCTTAATGTGGATCGCATGCTAAGGCTAATCGAAGAAGTAGTCTCGGAGTATTATCATAAAGCAGAGCTTGTTGAAGAACATCTTGCACACATGCTGCTCATGCTTGATTCCAATATTCTATGGGACAAGGTTGCCTCTGTTGAAACCATGATAGGAGAATTCGACGTTTATGACATAACTGTGCCCAATCACAACTTCATTGCTGGTATACTCCCTGTGATAGTCCACAATTCCACCTTCGCTCAAGCTTTAGCTGAGTACTATGCCTCCATGGGTAAGATAGTCAAGACGATGGAAAAACCCAGAGACCTCCAAGTTAGTGAGGAAATAACCCAATACACAGCACTTGGAGGAAAAATGGAAAAAACAGGGGATATTCTTTTGCTTGTGAGACCAGACTACACCATATTCGACGAGATGAGAAAGACAAGCGACTTCAAGATTTATGCTGACCTAAGGCTTGCGGGAGTTGGAATGATAGGTGTTGTGCACGCTACAAAGCCTATAGATGCCATTCAGAGGTTTATTGGAAGGGTAGAGCTTGGAATGATTCCACAAATAGTTGATACAGTGCTGTTCATTAAAGCAGGAAACGTCAATAAAGTCTTGACTTTGGAATATAAGGTCAAGGTGCCAAGTGGAATGACTGAAGAGGACCTGGCGAGGCCGGTTATTGAGGTCAGGGACTTCATGACAGGTGAACTTGAATACGAAATCTACACCTATGGAGAAGAGATAAGCGTCGTTCCGGTAAAGAAGGAAGGGAAGCCTCCGGCACTGAAGCTTGCTGAGGAAAAGCTTAAACAGGAAATCAAAAAGTTCCTTCCCGATGTTTACACCGAAGTTGAGCTTGCAAGCCCGCACAAGGCTGTAATATACGCGGATGAGTTTGACATCCCGGCAATAATAGGGAAAAAGGGCAAGAGAATAAGCGAAATAGAGAAAAGGCTCGGCATAAGCATCGATGTAAGGAGCTTTGACGAAAAACTCGCTGAAATACCCAAGGAAAAAATTCCCGTCGAGGCAGAAGAGAAGAAAAAGCAAATAGTCCTAAGAGTTTCACCAGATTTTGCCAAAAAGCCACTGAAGTTCTTTGCAGGGGAACAGTACATATTCACCGCCACGCCTTCGAGGAAGGGAATGGTGAAAGTTAACAAAAACACTCCAATAGGAAAAGAGCTTAAGAGAGTGTTGGATGCAGGTATAGAGCTCTGGGCTTCCCTTTAATCTCTTTTTGGCTCAGTTGCGAGGGTACTCATCATTACTCAGCTAGCGAAATTGTCTTCATCGCCCGAAATTTTTATATTTTCATCCTTTAAGTGCCTTTTGATGAGGCTGATCTTAGCGTCCCAAAGTCCAAGGAGAAGGGAGATACTTGCGAAGTTCTTTGGTGCCTTTGATGTCATCCCGAGCAACGTTAGTGAGGACTCCAAAGCTTCAGACCCCGCAGAACACGCTATGGAAGTGGCAAGGAAAAAAGCCCGTGATGTGTATTCTCGATACGGGGGCACAGTTGTAGGCGCGGATACAATAGTCGTCTTAGATGAAAAAATCCTCGGAAAGCCAAAAAATGAGGAAGAAGCAAAGGAAATGCTCAGAGCTTTAAGCGGAAGAATACACAAAGTAATCACCGGATACTGCATTGTCCATGAGGGGAGGGAGATTACGGGTTATGTTGTCACGGAGGTCAAGTTCCGGGAGCTCAGCGAGGAAGAGATAGAATGGTACGTCTCTACAGGCGAACCCCTTGACAAGGCAGGTGCCTATGGAATTCAGGGAAAGGGTGGAATCCTTGTAGAATGGATAAAGGGTGACTACTACAATGTTGTCGGCTTCCCGATGAAGATAATCCTTGAGCTTAGAAACCTTGGATTTAAGCTACTATAAGAGCTCCGAAAAGAGCAAATCTTCCTTTTTGCCCCCGGCTTTTTTAAATGCCTTTAAACTCCAGCTTATGCTTCCAACGTCTTTCGGCCTGTGGGCATCGCTCGCGAAGGTTAGCTTTACTCCTTTTCTGATGCACAGCTTTATGAAATCCAAATCCGGAACTCTGTAGCGGGAGCTTATCTCGAACGCTTTTCCATGCTCCTCTGCCAGCTCAATGATTTCTTTGTATTCTTCCATTGAGGGATGGCCTATATAAGGGAAGACATTCCCAAAGTGCCCGATTATATCAACGTTTTCATCCTGAATGGCGAGCTTTATGAGTTTGAGGTATTCATCATGCCCTCCCGGCTCAAAGTACAGGTGAACGGAGGCTATTACATAGTCAAGCTTTTTTCTAAAGTCGTCAGTTATATCGACTCCGTCTGGGAGAATATTCGCTTCTATTCCTGTCAGAACAGTTATCTCGCTTTCTTTTTTGGCCTGCTCTATAAGGGAGATGTAGGAGTTGAGCAAGTGAGGGGTAAAGAAATGTATGTGGTCGCTGATCCCAACAATATTTAACCCTTTCCTTTCAGCCTCGGCAATGTTGTCCCTTATGTCGCCAACTCCATCGGAAAACCTTGTGTGGGTGTGGAGATCCATCATTTTAGTTCCCGTATTTCATCTGATGGAAAATTTAAAAGCCTTGCACTTTTTGGATAAAATATCCAATGTAAACCCAAACCTTTAGGTTTGACAACGTTTAAATACTATTTCACTCTAATGAAAGTTGGTGGTGAATATGGTCGAGCGCTCAAAAGTTAGGGTTCTAATAGCAAAGCCAGGACTGGACGGCCATGATAGAGGAGCAAAGGTTATAGCGAGAGCCCTTAGAGATGCCGGTTTTGAGGTCATCTATACTGGAATAAGACAAACGCCCGAGCAGATCGTGGAAACTGTCATTCAGGAGGATATAGACGTTCTCGGGTTGAGCATTCTCTCCGGAGCACACATGGTTCTCATACCAAAGATTCTCAGACTTCTGGAAGAGAAGGGCATAAAGCCAAATGAAGACATCCTTGTTCTTGCTGGAGGCATAATACCGCCCGATGATGCTCAAGAGCTTGAGAAAATGGGTGTTGCAAGGGTTTTTGGCCCTGGAAGCCCAATTGAGGAGATTATTAAATTTATCGACGAGAACATTCCAAAGCTCAAGAAGTTCAGGGGAGAAAGCTAAGGTTTATATTATTCTTTTTTGGATAATTAATCCAAGTGATAGATATGATCGATGAGCTAATTGAGAGAATGCTTAAAGGAGATAAGAGGGCAACTGCAAGGCTGATAACTTTAGTAGAGAACGACGAAGAAAAAGCAAGAGAAATAGTCAAAAAAATCTATCCCTACACGGGAAACGCCTATATAATTGGAATAACTGGTCCTCCCGGCTCTGGAAAGTCAACTCTGGTTGACAAGCTCATAAAAAAAGCCAGGGATGAAGGAAAAATAGTGGGAGTTATAGCCATAGACCCCACATCTCCGTTCACGGGAGGAGCTCTTCTTGGAGATAGAATAAGAATGCAGAGACATTCCACAGATCCAGGCGTATTTATAAGGAGTATGGCAACAAGAGGTTCTCTCGGAGGGCTGGCGAAGGCAACAAACGATGCTATAAAGGTTCTTGATGCCTACGGGTGTGACGTTATCTTTGTGGAGACCGTTGGCGTGGGACAGAGTGAAGTAGATATCGTAAAGACTGCCGACACAGTAGTTTTAGTCACCGTTCCGGGACTTGGAGATGACATTCAGGCTATAAAAGCGGGGCTTATGGAGATAGCCGATATCTTCGTTGTTAACAAAGCCGATAAAGAAGGCGCGGAGGCTACAATGTTCGAACTTGAGCTGATGCTGGACCTGGAAAAGGAGAAGTGGGAAAAAAGAGGGTGGAGGCCACCGATAGTTTCCACCATTGCCTTTACCAATAAAGGGATTGACCAGCTTTGGGAAGCAATTAACAAGCATAGAGCATTTCTGTTTGAGCGCGGTGAAATCGAGAAGAAGAGGAAGTTCAGAATTGAGGAGGAGATTAAAGCAATCGTTTCGAGCACCATCGCAAGGAAAATTGGAGAGATGATGGGAGATAACGAAATATCCCAGCTCATAGAGAAGATTGCTAATAGAGAGATTGACCCTTACTCTGCTGCTGATCTTGTTTTAGAAAAAGCCCTGGGGGTGAAAGTGTGATAAAGAAAGTTGACCACATTGGGATTGCTGTTAAGAACCTTGAGGAGGCTATTAAGATTTGGGAAAACCTCGGGTTAAAGGTCGAGGAGATTGAAGAAGTGCCAGATCAAAAAGTTAGGACAGCTATTTTCCACGCCGGTGAGACAAGGATCGAGCTTTTGGAGGCAACCTCAGAAGATTCTCCAATAGCTAAGTTTATTGAAAAGAGGGGCGAAGGAATACACCACATTGCCCTCGGTGTTGACAACATTGAGGAGCACCTGGAGAAGCTCAAAGAAAAGGGGTTCAGGCTTATTGATGAAAAGCCCAGAATAGGTGCTGGTGGTGCGAAGATAGCTTTCGTACACCCGAAGAGCGTTGGTGGAGTTCTCCTCGAGCTTTGTGAAAGAGAAGAATAACATCTCTTTTTAGTTTTTATATTTTTCTTCCGAAGGCCTCGCCATTCAGGGTGTGGGAGGTCAGAACTTTCAAACAAAACGCAACAATGTATTTCCTTTTTGTTTTCATTCGTTCTTAAGAGCTCACAGAAAAGTTTGTTGAGTGGCCGGCGGCGTCCCCGGTTTCCCGCCCCCTCTCGGAGGGCAGTACACCCGGGATCGCTGGCGGGCTTAACTTCCGGGGTCGAAACGAGTCCGGGTGTGACCCCGCCGCTATGACCGCCGTACCGATATTAGGTCTTGGCATAGGGTTTATAAACTTTACGGTTGTGTTCCTTATGATGATGTACTCACTGCTCAGAAGTATTGAGCGATTGACAATAAGCCCATCAAAGAGGGCCAGGGACTTTCAAAGGGTTATTCAATCCTATAAAAACGGTGAGCTTATAGAGGTTGAGGGGTTTTTGATCTTGAGGGTGCCCCCCAATGTCCCAAAAGATGGGGTATACTACCTTCTTTCTCCTCTCTCTCCAAGTGAGCTCTCAAAGAGTGATATTAAGCCCTATGTGGCGATAAAGGTAACTGAAAAAAGCGAGATAAATGCAGAGCTGAAGAGCGGGCAGTACGTTAAAATCAAAGGCATTATCGATGCATATCCATTTGGAAACATGCGCCTCATCCACGTTATTTCTCTGCAAAGGGCCAATATTGAGGATTACTGGCTTCAGTACAAGGAGCTCGCCCTCACCAAAGAGGAGCTGGAACAGCTCATAGATTCCACAATAAACGCTGACTATGAGCTAAAAAAAGCTCTCCTTTACTCTCTCTTTGCCTCTCCCTCGGTAGTGAGTAGCAAAAGACATTGGGGGGAGGGAGTGACGTTTTCTGCTTTTAAAAATGACACAAAAATTGTGAATTCTCTCTGGGAGGCCTCGAGATATTTAATTAGCCTCCTCCCCGAAGAGCTGATATTAAGAAAAGGAAACGCAAAACCCTTTGTCGATGATAATCTCGACCTCGACTTCTCTTTTTTCCTTGAGGGAGGCAAATACTACTCCCCCTCAAACAAGAGCCTCCTCAAAAAAGACATCCCCGTCGCGGAGTGGGCTAGGGAGCATTTTGAGAAAAAACAGGCAGTGTTTTTGACTCCAAAAGTATACAAACGAATCTCTCCGGAGGATCCTTTGGCTTACACCTCCGAGACCCCATTCATTGTAAATGAACCCATAGGCTGGGAGAAAAACCGGGAACTGGAACAGCTTATCCCCAATCTCCTGGCCACGATATTTCTTGAAAGAGAAAAAATACCTTCGCTTAGCCCTTCCGACAGAATGGTGGAGAAGTTTAGAGAAAGGTTTGAAAGATGGATTTTTAGGAATGCCCGCGAATATGGAGAAAAGTTCGATGCTTTGAGGCTTAAAGGTATGATATTCGAGACTAACACGAGGTACCTTTTGAGCCTTCGCCTCCTCGGCTCGATGGCACGGTTTGAGGGAAAAATAAATACAGGCATAATAAGCGACGTTATAAATATGAACCAGGAGATAGTGGATATGTGGATAAACGAGATTCCGGAAAGGGAAATGCTGAAGGTGCTGGAGACGTATGAAAAATACGTCGAGCGGGACTTTAGAAACAAGCGTCTGGAGATGGCGTTGAGGGTATTCCTGGACTTGGAGGCCACTTCAATAGATGGCTTTGTTAGCAGAGAGGAGTTCTACAACGCCCTGGTTGAGTACGGATTCAAGCCCTCCTATGCTAGGGAAGTTATAGAAAGCCTTATTGCTGATGGCTATCTTTATGAGCCTGTTATAGGCAAATTAAAGATGATAAAACCAGAATAGGTGAGAGAATGTCAAAGAAATTCATAAGGCTTAGGGAACAAAGGGAAAAGAAGAAAATAGCCCTTGAGAGAATAGATATTCTTTTTAGCCTGGCTGAGAGGGTTTTTCCCTACGATAAAGAGTTGGCAAACCGCTACGTTGAGATAGCGTTGGCAGTGCAGCAGAAGGCAAAGGTTAGGATGCCGAGAAAGTGGAAGAGGAGGTACTGCAAGAAGTGCCATTCCTTCCTTGTTCCAAGTGTTAATGCTCGGGTGAGGTTGAGAGAGAAGAGAATGCCCCACGTTGTTATTAAATGCCTCGAGTGCGGATACATAATGCGGTATCCGTATTTAAGGGAAAAGAAGGAACGTAGAAAAAGCAATATTTTTAAGGACTAATGTTGGTGTTATTTTAGTAGGTGATGAGCTATTATAGAGCATCCCCTCGTCAAGATTTGGAGTTGTATTAAGCGGGGAGAAACCGTGCTTATTGAGCATAACAGCTTAGCCTTCACTCCGCTTGCACTTTGTAACTTACTTAACTGGAGTAAGAAAAATGGGTGGGAAGTGATTGTTGTAGACGTCCTTGATGCGTTGAAACCTTATAGGGAGCACGCTGAGCTCAGCGGAATTAGTGCAAGTGTTTTGGATGAGGTCGAAGTCATCAAGCTTGGGGGCAGGGTTGAAGTTGGAAATGTCATTGAGAGAATTTCTGTAGTTGAAGAAAGTGCGATGGAAAAAGAGCTTGCAAGACTGTTTGAGGACATATATTCAAAAAGAAACGTTATTAATGCCACTGTTGGCATAGAAAAACTCTTTGTACTGTATTCCGGGTCTTTAAAGGATGTTTTAAGCCTGGTTGATTTTATGGTGAGCTTTGTGGGTGATAAGAGAAGAAAGTCGGTCTTCTTCCTAAACGTTGATATGGTTGAAAAGGCTCAACCTACAGTACTCCCAATGCTGGAAGAGTTTGCTACAACCGTGATAAGAACAGAGAAAAATAAGTCTTTCACCAAGTTTGAGGTTCTCAAATCCATAAATCCTGAGTTAGAGGTGCTTGAAGAAGAAATTAGTGTGGATGATTGTATTGAATTTTTGAAAAAAACTGAATGAAAAAGCTAAAGCAAGGACTAATCCTTGCAGCACTTTTCTTTCTTCTCTACCGGCACTATTTCTTTAAACCCTGTGTAGGGCCAGAGAGCTTTTGGTATCTTCACTGTTCCATCTTCTTCCTGGAAGTTTTCTATTATTGCTACTATAGCTCTCGATGTGGCTATTGCCGTTGAGTTGAGCGTGTGAACAAAGCGTGGCTTCTCATTTGGCTTGTCCCTGAACCTTATGTTTAGCCTCCTTGCCTGCCATTCCGTACAGTTTGAACAGCTTACGACTTCCCTGAACTTTCCTTGTGCGCTCATCCACGCTTCAATGTCATACTTCTTTGCCGCAACGTAGCCTAAGTCACCGGTACATATGTTAACAACTCTATATGGAATTTCGAGGGCCTGGAAAATCTCTTCAGCATTTTGCAGGAGCTTTTCGTGCCATTCCCAGCTCTCTTCTGGTCTTGAATATACAAACTGTTCAACTTTATGGAACTGGTGCACCCTAAAGATTCCCTTTGTGTCTTTTCCGGCTGTTCCCGCCTCTTTCCTGAAGCACGGGCTCACTCCAGCGTAGAGGAGGGGCAGGTCGTTCCCATCAAGGATTTCGTTTGCGTGAAGGCCAGCAAGTGGGTGCTCTGCTGTGGGGATTAGGTAGAGGTCTTCTCCTTCCACCTTGTAGATTACGTCCTCAAAGTCTTCAAAGGCCGTAACTCCCTCCTCAATGTACCTCCTGACCATATATGGTGGTATTACAGGAGTGAAGCCCTTTTCAATGAGTCTATCGAGGGCAAACCTTATGAGTGCAAGATCGAGAATGACGATTTCGTTTAAGAGGTAGAAGAACCTTGAACCGCTTACCTTTGCAGCCCTCTCAAAGTCTGCTCCTCCCAGTTTTGGTAAAAGGTCAGCGTGAAGCTGGGGCTTCCATTCAATAACTTCATGCTCCATCTTTCCTTGGGTCTGCTCTAGAAAGTTCTCCAGGTGGCCTTTCCAGACTCTTGCTTTGCCCCAGAATTTTATTGGGACGTTTTCTGTGTCGTCCTTTCCTACTGGAACGCTTTCATGGGTTATGTTTGGAAGGCGCCAGAGGTAGTAGTCTATTTTTTCCCTGATTTTGTTGTTTTCCCGTTCGAGCTCTTCAATCTGTCTAACTATCTCTTCGCTCTTTGCTAAAAGCTCATCTACAGGTTCTCCAGCCTTTTTCCTCTTACCAATTTCCACCGCAAGCTTGTTTCTTTCCCTTCTGAGGAGGTTAATTCTCTTCAGGTTTTCTCTCCACTTCTTGTCAAGCTCAAGGATCTCATCTATCCATTTGAGCTTCTCTAGCTCTCCACGCTTTATCAGGTCTCCCTTTACCAAATCCGGGTTTTCACGGATGAGATTTATGTCGAGCATTACTTTCACCTACCCCCAATAACGATTGGGTTATTTAAAAGCTCTTTGGAAATTAAAAGCGGAACAAAATAACATCCACCTCTTCCCCTTCATCCAGTATCTCAACGTTCTCTGGAATCTCGGCAAACCCATCGGCCTCTATAAAGCTTGTTACTGCTCCGCTACCTTTAAGAATTGGCCTTGCAATTTCTCCCTCAATTTTAACCGGTAAAAACTGTCTTCTGCCTTTGACGGAAAACACCTTATGGGCAAGTCTCTTTTTAATTCTTTGACTTTCAAACTCTCCGCCTAGGAGCTTCCTGATCAGCGGTGCCACAAGAAGGGTGAAGTTCGTTAGACAAGAAGTTGGGTACCCTGGAAGCCCGAAAATGGGTTTACCGTCTATAACTCCGATTATTGTAGGCTTGCCGGGCTGTATGGCTATTCCGCGTACTTTTATCTCTCCAAGCTCCTCTATTATTGAGGCAGTTAAGTCTCTTGTTCCTCCACTAGCCCCTCCGGACAGAATTATGATGTCATAATTGAGCCCTTCGAGTATCTTTTCTTTTAGTCTTTTCTCGTCATCCCCTGCTATTCCGAGGAAATATGCTTCGCCTCCGAGCTCTCTAACGGCATCACTTATAGCTCTCCCGTTGATATCGTAAATCTTCCCGCGTCTGAGCTCTTCTCCGGGTAAAATAACCTCATTTCCAGTGCTGATTACTGCAACTTTTGGTTTTGCAAATACCTTTACTCTGTTAACTCCTACAGCCGAAAGAAGAGCGGTTTCCTTGAAGCCAAGTTTTGCGCCCTTCTTTAGAAGAAGCTTTCCTTTGGGGATATCCACGCCAGCCTTCATTACACCGGCTTGGGGATACGTGGGCTTGGTGATTA
Source organism: Thermococcus sp. 101 C5 (assembly GCF_009372125.1). Taxonomy (NCBI): domain Archaea; kingdom Methanobacteriati; phylum Methanobacteriota; class Thermococci; order Thermococcales; family Thermococcaceae; genus Thermococcus; species Thermococcus sp. 101 C5. Next base: position 2,382 of record NZ_WHIZ01000027.1, on the reverse strand, counting down.
TTACCTCATCTCCCTTCCTCTCTACTATCTCGAACTCTATTACAGCGTCAGCTCCTTTTGGCAGTACTGCTCCCGTTGAGATATACACTGCTTCTCCTTCTCCAACTTCAATTTGGGGCTCTTCGCCAGCATGAACTTCTCCAATTACTTTAAGAACTACTGGGTCGCTTTCACTTGCGTTCCATGTGTCCTGACTCCTCACAGCGTATCCATCAACCGTTGCCCTATCAAAGGGCGGCACATCTATAGGGGAGTTTATATCCTCCGCAAGAACTCTTCCAAGAGCGTCTTCCAGGGCAACTTCTTCAATTTTCGGCTCAAGTGGCAGGGAATCAATGATTTTCAGTGCTTCCTCAAGGGGAACAACCTTCAAAAATGCCATTCCATCACCCAGATAAAGAAGGAGAAAAGGATTAATAAAATTGTTGGGTTATATCATTCACCAATCCTCTTCGTCATCCCACTCGTCTTCATCCCAATCTTCGTCCCAGTCTTCCTCTTCCCAGTCCTCTTCCTCATCCCAGCTCTCATCCCACTCTTCCTCTTCATCCCACTCCTCGTCAAAGTCTTCGTAGTCTTCTTCCCACTCCTCTTCCTCTTCAAAGAGCTCTTCTTCCTCTTCGTAGTCTTCGACTTTCTTCTTAGGAGGTACCATATTTCTCACCTCCGCCCACATAGAGGCATTTTTATCTCTGCGGCTAAGGTTTATAAACTTTATCAAAAAAATTTTCGGTTTTCATAGCCCTATTATAAAATTCGGGGAATCTCTTTCTTTTTTGTGTTTCCTTAAGGTTTTTAACGTTTTCACATGATTTATCAATCATGAGAGTTGCAGTTGTTACTGAGAATGCGAGGGTCTACTATCTTGCAACAAAGGTCTTGCGTGAGTATAAAATCCCTTTTTACAGCCTTAAGCTTACTGATGAAATCCCCTTTGATGTGGAAGTTGTCTTAACGAGCACGGAGGAGTACGACAAAATCAATTTCCCAGTCAAGATAGCGGTTGTAAACGAGAACTTCATAGATGAGCTGCTGGCGAGACTTGAAGGGAGAAAAAGGTTTAAGAACATATACATTGCCATAGACCCCGGGGAAAGGCCGGGAGTGGCTGTTGTTGCAGATAATAGGGTTATTGAGGTTTATCACCTCAGGAATCCCAGGGACATTAACACAATCCTGGAGCTTTTGGAGAAGTATCCAAAGGCAAAAATTAAGATAGGGCACGGGGCAAAGAGACACCGAGTATTGATGCTTAAAAGCCTGGCTGCAGTGCTTGGTGAGGAATTCCCTATCATCCTTGTAAATGAGAGGGGCACGACTCCAAAGGTTGGAGGGATAGAGGTTTCCCAGGTGCAGGATATAGTTGCCTCGATAAACATAGCTTTAAGAGACGGAAGAGAGGTTAAACTGGGGGAACTTATTCATGCCGGTGAACCTACAAAGGGGGAAATTGAATACATAAAAACCCGGAGCCGCGAATTGAGTGAGGGTAAGATAACAATCTCTTCACAGCTCGCGAGAGAGGTTGCTAGGGGTAATTTGACCCTGGAAGAAGCAATTGAAATTCACAAAAAGAGAAAAGGTGGTAAAAAATGATTTTTGGGAAAGAGGAAACTGCGAAGGAAATAAAATTGAGGGTTGCTGAGGCGTTAAAGCGAGATGTTGGCAGAGGGATAGTTAGGTTCGATCGAAAGTACCAAAAGCAACTGGGCGTTGAGCCCGGAGATATAGTAGAGCTGGAAGGAGAACGGAAAACAGCGGCGATAGTTGAAAATGCTCATCCCGATGACAAGGGGCTTGACATAATAAGGATGGATGGATACATTAGAAGAAACGCAGGTGTCAGCATAGGGGATTATGTTACGATACGGAAAGCGGAAGTTCAAGAGGCAAAAAAAGTCGTTTTGGCACCTGCACAGAGGGGAGTCTACCTCCAGATACCGGGAGAATTGGTTAAAAGAAACCTCCTTGGAAGGCCAGTCGTTAAAGGAGATCTAATTGTGGCAAGTGGTAGAGAGACGGAATTTTACACAGGTTCACCTTTTGATGAGCTGTTCAGGGGCTTCTTTGAGAGCCTTCCTTTGGGATTTGGCGAGCTTAAGTTTATTGTCGTGAACACCATTCCAAAAGGAATTGTTCAGATAACCTACAATACTGAGATAGAAGTTCTTCCACAGGCGGTGGAGGTTAAGGAAGAGAAAGTTCCTGAAGTCACCTATGAAGACATTGGTGGTCTCAAAGAGGCTATCCAAAAGATTAGAGAAATGGTGGAGCTCCCTCTGAAGCACCCGGAGCTATTTGAGAGGCTTGGTATTGAGCCGCCTAAGGGTGTTTTGTTGTATGGTCCTCCGGGTACTGGTAAGACTCTCTTGGCTAAGGCTG
>NZ_WHIZ01000026.1:0-24050 GCF_009372125.1 Thermococcus sp. 101 C5 | reverse complement strand
ATAAGGCCTGAGGATGTTTATGATGCTTTGTTTGCTCAGGTGAAGGTTCCTGGGGAGAATATGGTTAGGGCTAGGGTGGATATTGTTGAGAATCTTGGTGGGGAGAAGGTTGTGCACTTGCGTGTTGGTGGTTTGAGTTTTGTTGGTAAGTTCTCGGCCGAGTCTAAGGTTAGGGAAGGGGAAGAGGTTGACGTTGTCTTTGACATGAAGAAAATCCACACCTTCGATAAAAAAACAAAAAAAGCAATATTCTAGCCCCTTTTAAATTTTTTAAGGAAAACTTATGCACAAACAAATGGGGTGATAAATTTGCTGGCTCTTGCCACCTTTACGGACCCGAGGAAGACTGCTCTTTCAATAGATAGGGAGAAAGCCCTGCTGGAAAAGCATAAAAAACTCCTGCAGGAACTCGAATCTTCTGGCATTGAAGTCTTTGACGTCAATGGAGCCCTTGGGAAATACGAAGCCCTTGAGAAGGGGGAAAACTTCGGAATAGATGATAAAGAGGAAGTCATCGAGGCTTCCAAGCTAATCGGTTCGAGAGATGTAAGCGGGATTATTCTGGGGTTGTGGCACTGGACTGAGAGCAACCTTGTAACGTTGCTTGCAAAGGAAACCAACAAGCCTTTACTTCTCTACGCTGACGATGATCCTGCCTGGGCCGGAACCACGTGTATAACCTCTGTCGGAGCTTCTCTATGGGAGAGCGCTGTGAACTATCATGCCCTGCACCATGTAAGGCTTAAAGGAGATGTGGAGAAGGTAAAAGCATGGTCAAGGGCTGCGGAAGCGGTTTCAAAGCTTTCCAGAAAATCTCTACTTCTTTGGGGGGCTCCTTATACGCTCGGAATGGAACATCTAATGGATGACCTCCCGAGACTGAAGAAGTTCATAGGAGATTTCTTAATCATTGATCAGTACGCGATAATCAAGAAGGCTGATTCAATGATTAGCGATGAAAAAGAGCGCATCCGCCTTGAGGAGTTCTTTGACTGGCTAACCCAGAAGGCGAAAGTTAAGTATGACAACAACATGCTCACGCCTGAAGTTCTGAGGAGGCAGATTGCCATATACCTTGCTGCAAAGGACATATGGAAGGAATACGAAAACGAAACAGCAGCCGTTTCAATTAAATGCCAGCCGGAGCTTAGCGAGATGTATGGGGTAACGGCGTGTCTAATTCCGGCTCTCTTCCCGTTCAATGCCGATGCAAAAGGGGAAAAGCCAATTGTGCCCGCTACCTGTGAAGGCGATGTGAAGGGAACTATAAGCTCTGCCCTGCTATTTTATCTGAGCAGGAAGCCTCCGCTCTTTGGGGATATAAAGTACGTTGACGATGAGCTTGTGTTGATAGCAAACTGTGGGGCTTCGTCTCTTTACTATGCAAAGCTCAGCGAAGACCCTGAAGAAAATCTCAAAGAGACAACCATACAGGGGCAGTGCCAAGGAAATAGCGGGGGGGCGCTAACGTATAGAACCCCACCCACTGAGCTCACTGTTGCAAGGCTCATAAGAAAAGGGGGAGAGTACTACCTCCTATACTTCCTCGCAGAGGGGGTGGAGATTACTGAAGAAATCGAGTCCCAGCTAAAATGGGGCAAACAGTGGCCTCACACAGCGATAAAGAACCCCCTTGACAAGGAAACGTTCCTAAATATAATGGGTGCGAATCATCTCTCGGCAGTTCCTGGTGACTTCACAAATGACGTCGAGTTCGTAGCAAGGATGTGGGGTATCAAAGCGATAAATCTTGGAAAAAGAGATGAGGTTGAGGAATTTTTGAATTCTCTTTAATATCTTTCTTTGGAGGTCGAGAAGATGGCAGTTATTCTATCCTATAACGGGGCTTTTGTGGTTACGAGGCAAGATGGTGATATGAAAGACGATTATGACGGCTTTTATGTGTTTGATACCCGTTTTCTGAAGGGAGTGAGGCTCAAATTGGACAAAAGCGCCATACTCATAGGAAGTTCCCAAGACGGCCCTAGGAGAGCATATTCTCATTTTTCTATAGAGGATAAAGTAGTCCTATTGAGAAAGCGAGAAATAGGGGACAACGGGGCGTATAGAGAAGAGCTCCAATTCTACAACACCTCACAAGAGAAGGTAAGTCTTAGAGTCGAATACTCCTTTAAAGTCCCGATTGAAGACATTTTTGAAGTTAGAAAATTCGGAGGGCAGAGGATTAGACGTAGAATCAAGACCTCCCTTGGGGAAGAGAGCGAATACTCGTATGCAGGAAAGGATAAGATTGAGAGAAATCTGAAAATCAAAACAAACATGAAAATCCAAAAGGGATTGGCACTTGCAGAGCTTACGTTGGACCCTCTTGAGAAAGGGACTCTTTACCTTGAATTCGTTCCGCAGGTCTCGAAAGAAAGACTTGAGGTGTTTTTAACAGCAACCACCTTCTTGCTTCCAAACGTTGTCTCAACGAACTTGACATGGCTTGATAGAGTTTTTGAAAGGGCTATTGAAGATTTAACGGCCTTAACAGCGCACACGAACTATGGGCTTGTGCCATTTGCCGGCATTCCTTATTATGCATGTCCTTTTGGAAGGGACAGCATTATAACTTCCTGGTTCTTGCTTCCATATTACCCGCAATATGCCGAGGGCACCCTGAGGTTCTTCGCCAAGATTCAGGGAAAGAAGTTTGACCCGGTTAGCGAAGAAGAGCCCGGTAAGATTCCCCATGAGTTTAGATTTGGTGAGCTGTCCCACTCGGGAAAAATGCCCTTCGCGCCTTATTATGGGACGGTAGATGCAACACCTCTTTATGTTATTTTGGCAGCGGAATACCTTCGGTGGACGGGTAATAGGGAGCTAATAGAGGAGCTCAAGCCCAATCTCACTGCAGCGGTAGAGTGGATTTTAAGGAGGCTCAAAGAGGGAGGGGGATACATAAGGTACAGGAGAGGTCTCTTGGCCAATCAGGGATGGAAAGACTCAAAGGAAGGCATTCCAACCGAGAAAGGCACCCCCACGAAACCACCTGTTGCCTTGGTGGAAGTGCAAGGATATGCCTACAAAGCCCTCATGGATGCGGCTTCACTCGGTCTTACCTCGTTGGATGCAGAGATGCTCAAAAAAGAAGCGGAAGAGCTAAAGAAACGCTTTAACAAGGATTTCTGGTGCGATGGATTCTATGCACTTGCTCTAGACGGGGACAACGTTCCATCTAAGGTAGTCTCGTCCAACATGGGGCATCTCCTGTTTACCGGGATAGCGGAACACCAGAGGGAAATAGTGGAAAGACTGTTTGATGAGGACATGTTCTCCGGGTGGGGAATTAGAACGCTCAGCTCGAAAGAAAGGGCATATAACCCATTTAGCTATCACAACGGTAGTATATGGCCTCACGACAATGCCATAATAGCCCTTGGGCTTGCATCAATTGGAGAAAGTGAAAAGGCAAAGATGCTTGCAGAGGCAATATTCAACGCTGCAAAGTTCCTTCCCAACTATCAGCTCCCAGAACTATTCAGCGGCCTTGAGAGTGAGTATCCGCTCTTATGTCCTAGAGCAAATGTTCCGCAAGCGTGGAGTGCCGCAAGTGTATTTGCATTTCTTACAGCTGTATTAGGTCTCAAGGCTGAAAAAGAGCTAACTGTATCTCCACTGCTGCCCGAGAATCTTGAGGTTTCAGCATTGGTCAGGTTTAGAGGAAAGGCGTACTTAATTGAATCCAAAAAAGAGGAGGTTACAAGATTTGAAGAGCGAGATATTTGAAAAGATTATCAAAATAGAAGGGAACAAAATCGACATAAAACCTCCAGAAAAGATTCCTCAACCTATTTTTTCTCCTTCCAGAGAAGGTTTTGATTCAAGAAATACTTACAATCCCGCGGTTATTAAAGAGAAGGACAGAATAGTAATGCTTTACAGAGCAGAATCCAAAGAAGACCAGCTGACGGGCAGGATTGGGCTTGCGATAAGTTACGATGGCATTAACTTTTTTAGACATCCAGAACCAGTAATTGAGCCGGAGTACAAGTGGGAAAGTGTTGGTGTTGAAGATCCGAGGATAGTGAAGGTTGGTAAGACGTACTATATGACTTACACCGGTTACGACGGTAAAACAGCGAGGTTGTGTCTGGCAACCTCAAAGAATATGCTAACATGGAAGAAACACGGGCCAATTTTTGAAGGTTTTGAGCACAAAAAGAACGGCATCAAAGGTTGGACAAAAAGCGGCGCAATCTTGCCAAAAAGGCTTGAAAAAGGCAATTTTAAGGGGAACTACTTAATGTATTTTGGTGATTCAAATATCTGGATGGCAGTTTCAAAGGACCTGGTCAACTGGGAGTACATGAAAGAACCTGTGCTATCTCCAAGAGAAAGGTACTTCGATAACGTTCTGGTTGAACCTGGCCCACCTTTGTTTGAGACCAGCTATGGGATAGCTTTGATTTACAACAGCGCCGGCAGATGTGGAGAGGGGTTAAAGTACAAAGTGGGACTTGCAATTTTCGATAAAGAATACCCGGATAAGGTTGTTGCGAGGACTGAAACTCCACTAATGGTTCCACAGTATGAATGGGAACTGTATGGCCACGTTAATAATGTCGTCTTTATTGAAGGCATGGTAGAGCATGAGAACAAGATTCTGCTGTATTATGGTGGGGCCGATAGGCATATTGGTTTAGCCTACTGGACAACAGACTTATAAAACCATATAACTCATTAAATCCGATGAAAATGAAGTGGAGAAACTTTATAGTTTTCCCGCCCCTTATTTTCTTATTCCTGTTCTTTTACTTTCCCCTAATTAGCATATTAAAGGAAGGTTTGTGGGATAACGGGATTACGCTGAAGTATATTCTCCAAGTAATCTCGAACAGCTACCACAGAAGGGTCATATTTTTCACCCTCTGGCAGGCACTTGCCTCTACACTCTTAACACTGTTGTTGGGGTTACCCGGGGCGTATATCTTTGCAAAATATGACTTCCCGGGCAAGGGAATTTTAAAAGCCCTTCTAACGGTTCCCTTTGTAATGCCCAGCATCATGGTTGCCTTGGGCTTTATACTCCTATTTGGGCGATCCGGAGTAATTGCACAGCTGATTGGAAGGGATCCGGGAATTCTCTACTCATGGAAGGCAATACTTTTGGCTCACGCATTCTACAATTTTCCCGTGGTCGTGAGGATGGTTTCCTCGCTTTGGCAACGTATAAACCCCCACTACGAAGAAGCTGCTCTAAGTTTGGGGGCAAGAGGATTTACCCTCTTTAGAAAAGTCACATTGCCGATGCTCATGCCGGCGATATTTGCTTCTTCAATGCTGACCTTTGTCTTCTGCTTTTTGAGCTTTTCAATTCCTCTGATCCTCGGAGGGTATCAGTATGCGACCATAGAAGTTGATATCTTCACGGCGATAATGACCCTTTTAGACTTCAAAACGGGAGCAGCTTTGGCCATAATCCAAATTTCGCTGAGTTTTGTTTTTATGTACCTCTACCTAAAAAGCCTTGATCTTTACGCAAAAGCGGAGGAGCAGAGAGTATTTAGAAAGCCAGTGTCCCTGACCCTGAGAGAACTTTTGAGCATAAAAGGGGCATTAATAGCTGTCTATTCCAGCGTAGTGTTCCTTTTTATTTTATCTCCCCTAATAGCGGTTGTTTATCACTCGTTTACTTATGGGGGCAGGTTTACACTTGAGTGGTACAGAAGGGTTTTCTCTCCGGAGTACAACCCTATATTCGGCGCAAACAGCATAACGGCAATTAGAAATTCCCTTTTCTTTGGGTTCTCTACGGTGATCTTTTCGGTACTTTTGGCCTTGAGCATTGCTTACATAATGTACAGATGGGAATTTGGGGGCAAAAACATCTTTGATGCTCTTGTGATGCTGCCTTTGGCTTCTTCTGCAATAACCCTTGGCCTAGGATACATAAGGGCTTTCCACAAGCCTCCTCTGAACCTTTTGGGCACCTGGTATCTGATAGTCTTTGCACACACGATTATTGCTTATCCCTTTGTTCTGAGGGCTATTTCCACAGTGCTGAAGAAGATAAAGCCCAGTCTAAAGGAAGCCGCCATGAGCTTGGGAGCCAACGAACTCAAGGCATTCTTGAAAGTTGAGCTTCCCCTCGCTTTTGGGGGCATAGTAGTGGGAGCGATATTTGCTTTTGCGATGAGCATAGCCGAGCTTGGAGCTACCTACATGATATACAAGCCCGAGTACACGACGATAACAATTGCAATATATCGTTTTTTAGGCTCGCGGCAGTTCGGCCCGGCATCGGCAATGTCCGTTATTTTAATGCTGGTCAGCACAATAGCCTTTATTCTAATTGAGAGAACGGGTGAGGAGATATGGTGAGGTTAAGGCTTGAGGACATAGAGTTTAAGCAAGATGATTTCAGGCTTTATATCCCCTTTTTAGAAGCAAAGCAGGGCGAGTTTTTGACCCTGCTTGGCCCGAGTGGATGTGGAAAGACGACAACACTTAGAATCATAGCGGGTTTTGAGAAGCCAGATAAGGGGAGAGTGTACTTCGATGACACCGTCGTGAACGACGTTCCTCCGTATGAAAGGAACATAGGCATCGTCTTTCAGGATTATGCGCTCTTTCCGCATATGACTGTTTATGATAATATCTCCTTCGGTTTAAAGCTTAGAAAGCTTCCTAAGGAAGAGATTAGAAGGAGGGTCTCGTGGGCTCTTGAGCTTGTGGGCTTGAAGGGGTTTGAAGACCGCTATCCCGAGCAGCTGAGCGGTGGTCAGCAACAGAGAGTTGCACTGGCAAGGGCTCTTGTAATAGAACCCCAACTGCTGCTCTTGGATGAGCCCCTTTCCAACCTCGATGCAAAAATAAGGGAAAGGCTTAGGGGGGAAGTAAAAAGGATTCAAAAAGAGCTTGGAATAACTACGATCTACGTAACGCATGATCAGGAGGAAGCCATGGCAATAAGTGATAGAATAGCTGTTATGAGTGTTGGAAGGATAGAGCAGGTTGGTAATCCCCTGCATCTCTACTACAACCCAAAAAATGAGTTTGTAGCCAAGTTTTTAGGTCTTTCCAACATTTTGGAAGTTAACGCAGAAGGGGGAAAAGCGTGTATCGGGAGCCTTTGCTTTGAAGTCAAGACAGAAGGGAGAGTAAAGATATTCTTCAGGCCGGAGAGCGTTTATGTCGAAGAGGGGGACACGGGAGAAATAGTGGACTATGAACTGCTCCCGGGTAGAATACGGCTCAAGATTGATGTAGAGGGTAATCTCATAATCGCAGAAAGATTCTTGGATGAGATACCATTTTCAATTAAAAAGATGCCAAAAAAAGTTGGAATAAGAGTAAAAAGTTTTTCAATACTTGGCTCATCCCCTTGAAGCTATTATCTCTTCTGGGCTCTTTCCTTCCACCATAAGAGCTGTCCATTCCTTAATCCAGCGTTCGAAGTTCTCCTTTACGTATTCTGGATCGAGGGTTACGGGTTTTATCTCTTCTGGCTGGAGGGCATATTTAAACACTTCTGGCAGTTCAACGTTCGGGTTTACTGGATACATCCACTGGTTGGTGGGAATAGCACTTTGGAAGTCTTCTGTGAGCATGAACTCTATGAACTTCTTTGCCAGCTCTTTGTTCTTTGCTCCCTTTACTATTCCAGCTCCCTCTATCTGCATGTAGTTGCCCTCTTCAAAGGCCACTGCCTTAACGTAAGTTATGTTGTCATAATAGACAGTTGCAGCTGGGGATGTGGCATAGCTGAGCACCAGAGGGAATTCACCGTTCATAAAGGCAGTCCAGGCTTCTGTCCATCCTTTAACTATGTGCACGTCATTTTCTTTAAGTTTTTCCCAGTAGTGGAGATATCCATCATCTCCATACACTGCTATTGTCCACAATAAGAACGCGGCTCCGGGGGAAGACGTTCTGGGATCCTCAATAACGAGCTTTCCTTTCCACTCTGGCTTTGTGAGGTCTTCAAGGCTCTTTGGAGGATTTTGCACCATGTCTTCTCTATAGTTTATTGCTATGTATCCGTAATCATAAGGCGTTAGATGGAATGTCGGGTCAAAGATGAGGTCTTCCGGGACGAGGTTTATGTTCTCTGGTTTGTAAGGTTCCAACACTCCCGCCTCAATGGCCTTTGCTAAGAGACTGTTGTCTATTCCTATAACCAGATCGGCTCTTGGGTTATCTTTCTCCAGAATCAGGCGGTTTAAGACTTCACCGGCATCTCCAATTAGCTGCAGCTCAACTTTAACTCCATATTTCTCTTCAAATTTTGGAATTACTTCACTTGCCAGATATTCAAAGCTGTCGTAGGAGTAGATAACAAGCTTTTGCGCTTCTGTGGGTGTTGTAGATGTCTGATTCTGCGTAATGCAGCCAAAAGTTGCCGCTATTAAGAGAATTCCCAAAATACTTGCGAACTTCTTCATCATCCTCACCTAAAACTAATTTTTATTTTTTCAAAACTGTGTTCTAAGAAGAGTTTAAAAACCTTCCCAATCGCAAACTTTATAAATCCAAATCCACTCATGTAAAAACGGCGGGCTTGTGCGGTGGTAGTCTAGCCTGGTCTAGGACACCGGCCTTCCAAGCCGGTGACCCGGGTTCAAATCCCGGCCACCGCACCAAACTTTTGAGCGCTTTTTCTCCAAGATCTCCAGTATTTGGAATCTTCTCCTATTTCCCGATGACTTGCTAAGCAACTTTGCAAAAGTGAGACTTTATGGGCTTTTAAAAGAGAAATTGGGGAATATACAACGGTATCCCCATAACTCGCCAGATATTTAATCCATGTGCCCTTTTCGGAGTTTTTCTGCCAGTTCGACCAGCTTTTTTGCCCTTTCTATGTCGATGTCCTTCTTTGTGTCTCCGTTTTCTTTGATCCACGTGCCAACAATGAACCCATCCGCATATTTCCACAGCGTTAGCAGGTTCTCGTAGGTTGTCCCTGAACCAATCAAAACGGGAACGTTTGAAAGCTCTTTTGCAAGCTTAAGCTTTTCCACATCCACTTCACTGCCTGTTCTTTTTCCGCTGACTATCACGGCATCTGCCAGTCCTCTTTCGACAGTGTCCATTAAAGCCTCTTCGAAGTCTCCAAAGTGGTAGGCATGCTTAACGTGAACGTCCGCAAAAATCTTGATTTTTGAGGGGAGGAGTTTTCTGAGTCTTGCAAGCTTGTGCGCTTCTCCTTCGATTATTCCCTGGTCGGTATAAGCAACTCCGCTTAGAACATTCACTCTGATGAAATCTGCTTTTGTGGCATATGCTATGGAATAGGCCGCTATAGCATCGTTTCTCAGCACGTTTATGCCAAGTGGGAGGGAAATTTCATCTCTTATTGCTTTTGCAATAACGCTCATGGAAGCAACTGTTACAGGTTCGACGGTTTTTGAGAAAGGCACGTCGTTAAAGTTTTCAACCATTATTGCATCAAATCCCGCTCTTTCTAATTTTTTCGCCTCTCTTAGTGCGTGTGCAATGACTTCATCAAAATCATTTTGGTAGAGGTATGAGCCAGGCAGAGGCCTGAGATGGATCATTCCGATTAGTGGCTTGTCTTCGAAATTCATGGGATCACCAGAAAAAAATGGGGGCAGAGATAATAAGTTTTTCTAACCGGCTTTACTGAAAGCCTCCGCAATGGAAGCCATGCTGAGCTCCTCTCCTAGAGGGTGGGGGTTCATCTCTACCCCTTAACCGGTGGCACTCAAGCTCTCTAGGATTGTCGTTCCAACTCAGGTATCCCTAACTACTGAACGGGCATTTTTGAGATCGTATAAGGCTTTCGACACTCCAAAAATTAACCCTGAATTACTGCAAATGAACAAACCTGACCTCCTTCCCGCCGTGAAGGGCGAGGCTTTCAAGAGAAAAAAGTAAGAAAACAACCAGAAGAATGGGAGTTGAGACTATTTGCCCATTTTCTCTACGAGTTCGTCCAGAACTTCTTTGAACCTTGCCGCATCTGTCCATTTGATCCCCATCTTTTGAGCCCACGTTAAAATTCCAACATCTGCAGAAACAATTGTCGCATCAAGCTCTTTGGCCAAGAGGATAAGCTCGAAATCCTCTTTACTGTCTACGATTCCTTCTCGTAGGGCTTTTCTATAATTCCTTCTGAGCTTCTGAATTATTGCATCTACGTTTTGGGTGTATATAACGCTCTCTCTCACGGCCTTTTCAGCTACTCTCAGACCCTTATCTATTCTTCTCCTAATATCCTCTATGAGTTCATAAACGACGAAAGCTGGTATTTTAATATCGTGCACATTGGGGGGCTTTTTGATTATATAAAGCTCGATGTCGGGGGAAACCTCTTCGAGTTCAACGAAATGAGTTACCTCTTTGTAGATGCCGGGAGGCATGTAGAATTCGACCCTTCCAAAAAGCCTCTCTGCATATTCTAAAAACTTTTTCATAGCTTCTGTAGGATTTTCCCCAAACTTATTTCTAATCTCGGGATTAACAAAGATGCTTGTGTCAAGTACAAAGCGGATCATTTTCACCACAACCTATTATTGTTCGTAAACTTTAAAACAGTAACCGCCAATTTAAATAGTCTCAGCACTTTTATTGGGAGGTTGTAAAATGAAAGTAGGAGTAGTATTTGGAATTAGTGAACTTGCAAATCCAAAAGCCTTTGAGAAGAAAACTTCTGAGTTCTTGATGAAGCTTGCCAACGAGTTTGAAATTGAGGGAGGAGTGTTTGTATCTTCAAAATCAGAAACGAGAGAGGTAGACTTCAAGGACGTTGATGTCATAGTACTGTACCCCCTAACCGGTGGCACTGAGAATCCTCTCAAAGAGTTTGCGTACTATAGAAAACCGATAATCCTATTCGGAGATCCATTTAACAACTCAATTGCCGCTGCAATAGAGCTCAGGGAGTATTTTAGAGAGAGGTTAATCCCGGCAACACTGGTTAAAAGCTTTGATGAACTTAAGGCTGCTATTCTGGGTTATGAGGATATGGGAGAAATCTTGGGCAAGTTCCTAAACCTCAGACTGGGGTTGATTGGAAGGACTTCTGTATGGCTTATAAACGAGAAGTTCGAGCTTCCTTATGTGCACATAAGTCTGAAGAAGTTCTATGAGTACTATGAATCAACAACGGAAGCTGAAGGATGGAAAGTTGTCGAGGAAATAATCGCAAAGGCCAAGGAAATAAAGGAACCTCAGCGAGAAGACCTTGTAAAAGCTGGCAGAATCTATGTGGCCCTTAAGAAAATAGTTGAGGACTATAATCTTGACGGGTTTGCGATAGGATGCTTTGAGATGCTGACCAAGCTTAAAGCTACTCCCTGCTTGTCTCTGGCAATCTTCAACGCTGAGGGCATTCCCGCTGCATGTGAGGGAGAACTGAACTCCCTACTGGGAATGGCATTAATAAGGAAATTCTTTGACAAGCCGGCATTTATGGGCAATATCGCAGACTACGGGGACGATCACATAATACTTGCTCACTGCACAGCACCCCTGATAGGTGGCTACATTCTCAGGTCTCACTTCGAGAGTGGAATGGGAGTTGGAGTGGCGGTAAGCCTTCCTAAAGGAAAGGCATCCCTCCTGAAAATCAGGGGCAGAAAAGCTGTAGTAGCTGATGTTGAGGTCTTGGAACAGGAAATGAGCGAGCACAGGTGCAGAACTCAAATGAAGCTCAAAATCACAGAGGCAAAAGACTTCATTGACGGAACCCTTGGCAATCACCATCTACTGGCATATGTGGACAGTGAAGAGCTTGCTGACCTGCTGAGCGAGCTTGGCTTTGAAGTTATGCTCTACTGATCTTTACCTTTTTTAGCTGTAAGGTTTATTAGTTCTCCATGCATTATTTTAAAATTGGTGATTGTAATGGAGTTTAGTGAAAAAGAAAAGAAGGTGCTTATGTACATTTTAGATAAGATAATCGACTTCGTGATAATAACCTCTGCAGTCGCAATTGGCTTTATAATAGCCTCAGGTTTTGTTGCGAAGCAGATATCTCAGGCCCTCGGAGGATGAAGCAATGGGGAGGCCGGCTCAGGCGGCTGTAGAGTACCTGATGATGATAGCCATCATTCTAATAATAATCTTTTTTGTCACTCAGCTCATTAGAAGAACCGTCTTAAACGCTGCACAGAACATCCAGAACCTCACCCAGTCAATAATTGAGGAATTGCAAAAAACAAAAGAAGAAATCAACCCATAAGCTTTTTGCCAAAAAGCCTAAGTCCTATGACTGTTACCACTCCAATTGCAACCGGAATTATGTGAAGGGTTGCTGCACCAAATCCTATTGCTCCGATAACGGCTCTTACCTCTTTTCTAAGGTTCTTTCTGAACCAGCCGGTAAGCGATATTGCCAGCAGATACATAACCAGAAGTGTAGCTCCGAAGTCGTAAAGTACCTGGAGAGTTGTTGTTAATGTCCACTTTTCTACAGTTATTAAGAACATTTCTGGGTGGGTAAAGTATATGTATGGGCCGATGTATCCCGCTAAGGCATATTTTACAGCGTTCAAGGCTGTCTTCCAGAAGTCTCCTCCCGCTAAAGCTGAACCAGCGTAAGAGGCTAAAGCCACTGGTGGGGTAACATCTGCAAGTATTCCAAAGTAGAATACAAAGAAGTGGGCTGCAAGCAAAGCTATTGGAACTGTAAATCCGGGAACGGGAGAGCTGTAGGGCTGTAAGCCTAAGACTGCATGATATATTGCTGGAGCTGCTACAAGAGAGGTTATAATATAGTTTGCCGTTGTTGGCACTCCCATTCCTAAGATCAGGCTGAATATCATTGTTAGTACTAGCAGAAGCCAGAGATTCCCTGCAGCTAGGTCGATTAACCTGTACCCCAAACTCGTTACCAACCCAGTCATTGTAAGTACTCCTTGGATAAGCCCAGCACTTGCCGCTGCCAGCATTACACTTGTGCTCGTTTTTCCGGCATCTATCATAGACTCGTAGGTAGCCGAGTACATTTTCTTGCCGTCCTCACTCTTTGAGACATATCCAACTATCAGAGAGAAAACTATCCCCATGATACCGCTCATCAGCAGTATTTGCTCTCTTCTCATCCCCAGGTATTTGGTTAGAGCTACGAACAGAATGAAAAGTAAGCTTATGTACAGCTTTTCGTTAAATTCCAGCAATTTAGTTGAAAAGGCCATCACTACTAGAGATAATGCGAGCAGAACAAGGACTATTGTTACTGGTGATGCTATTTCTCTGCCGGTAAACATAAGGATTGTGGTTGCTATTAATGAAGCTACGTAAATTCCTTCATGTCCTTTGATACTGTCCTTTGATATCCATGCAACCCAGATTGCTATTCCCAGAGAAGAAATTGCTGATATGTGTGGAGGGATACCCCAGACTAATGCCGCTGTAATAACGGCTATTGGAAGTAATATGTAGAGCTTTCTAATGAAGTATCTAAGAGGCATGAACTCTTCTCTTGGCATTCCTTTCAGTCCAAGTCTCTTTGTTTCTAGGTCTATGAATAAATATACACCCGCATAATAGACCAAAGCGGGGAGCACAGCTGCTATGATTAATTTGTTATAGGGAACTCCAAGAAATTCAGCCATAATAAAAGCTGCTGCACCCATTATAGGGGGCATTAACTGTCCGCCCGTAGAGGCAACGGGCTCAACGGCTCCTGCAACCTCTGGAGGATAGCCAGCTTTTTTCATTAGGGGTATGGTGAAAGTTCCTGTAGTCAAAACGTTAGCAACGCTTGATCCACTTACAGTTCCCATTAGTCCGCTTGAAATAACTGCAGCCTTTGCGGGCCCTCCCGGGCGGGAGCCAAAAAGGGAAATCATAAATTCTGTTATGTAATCGCTTATTCCGATTTTTAGCAAAAATGCTCCAAAAAACACAAAGGCAAAGACGTAAACTGTCATGACGAAGAATGGGACTCCAAAGATTCCTTCATCAAAATACAGTTGTTGGGTAAATCTAATCCAGTTAAATCCTATATCGTTTATTCCATAAAGCAAAAACACAACCACGACAAGTGGAAGAACCCACCCAAGTACTCTTCTTGTTGCCTCAAGTACTAGTATTATTGCCATCACACCAAAGACAACATCGGTTAGGTATACTTCTGCGTATGTTGCGTACCTTTGGTACACAAAAAACAGGTACATTGAGGAAATAACTCCAAGCGCTGCTAGTATGTAATCGTACCATGGAACTCTTTTGAGATATTGTTCTTTTTTCTTTATTGGGTAGAGAAGATACGTTATTAAGAGAATCATTGCCAGAACAAAGGCCTCTCCCTGCTTTGTCTGGAAAGTTATCTTTAATGGGGCGATGCTTATTCCCATTTTCGAGAAGAGGTCATAAAGGGTGTAATTAAAGTTAAATATGAAGAGGATTTCGTAGAGGCCTATCAAAATTGCTGCTAGTTTTATAACATTCTCAAGTTTTGGGGGAAGAGTTCTCGTTTTTTCAATTACAATTTCCTCCGCTTTTTCAAACTTTTCTTCAATTTCCATATCCGCACCCCCCCATTATGGCAAGTATAAGCGGGCATTTTTTCACATTAAAATTCACAAGAGCTTCTTTTGTTATAGACAATACGACATCTTTGTTCACGATAATCTTTGCGTGATTTAAAGGAATAAACCAAAAGCTGAGGCTCTTCCCGAGGGGAATGTTGACTTTTTTAACATAATATCCACTTTCCGAGTATTGGACGTCCTCTGGAAGACCCGCTCCAAAGTCCTTCCACAACATCCCGATGGCATAAATACCCGTTTTATTGACTTTAAGCTCTTCTATGACTTCACTTCTCTGAACACTGTGAATGTACGTGATTTCTACGTCCTTTTCACCAAGAAGACCCACATAAGAGTGAGTCCCATCACTAATTATAAGGACGTCTACAGGAAAAAGAAGTATTGCAAAAAAGGGGAGCAAAAAAAGAAACCCCTTCAAGCGATTCACCCTTTAAGCTCTTCTGGAATGCTTAAGCCTTTCTCCTCATAGTATTTTATTGCTCCTGGGTGGAGTGGTATGCTCATACCATCGAGGGCTGTTTCCAAGCTTATGGCTTGGGCTTTTTGGTGTTCAGCTCTTAACTGGTCTAAGTTTTCGAAGAGAATCTTTGTCATCTGATATACAGTATCTTCTGAAAGGTCTGCACTTACTGCGAGCATTGCTTTAACAGCTAAAGTTGGTGTGTCTTCTTCAACACCATTGTATGTTCCCGTTGGCACAACTTGTCTAACATAGAATATGTATCCCTGTTGTCTAAGCTTGTTGAGAATGTCATCTGAAATTGGAAGGACTCTAACTGGGGTTTGCACTGCTATTTGGTTAACTGATGGGGTTGGAATTCCAGAAACAATAATGGCCGCATCTACTTGGCCGAGTTTTAGACTTTGTGAGGCTTCATTGAAGTCTTGATTTACTTTTTCAATGCTGTCCCATATACCAGCTGCTTTAAGCACTTGCTCTGCAGCAACGGCTACTCCGCTTCCAGGAGCACCTATGGCCACTTTCTTTCCGGCCAAATCTTGGAGAGTCTTAATATCGCTGTCTGCCCTAACGATAAATTGGACTGTTTCTGGGTAAAGTGCTGCAACGCCTCTAATGTTCTTTATTGCCTGTCCTTCAAACATATAAAGGCCGTTGTAGGCATAGTAAGCTACATCGTTCTGAAGAATCGCGGCTTGGGCGTTTCCATCCCCAATTGCCTTTGCGTTTGCTACACTTGCACCGCTTGTAACTGCCTTAGCTGGGATATCGTTTTTAGTCAAAATCTCGGCATATCTGGAGCCAAGAGGGAAGTAAACTCCTCCAGTTCCACCGGTATAGATGGTTATTTCCTGGCCTTGGGTTGTTGTCTGGGTCCCCTGTTGTGTACAGCCCGAAACAATCAAACCAAGGGCCAAAACAAGTATCAAACCAAGTGTTTTCCAATTCATTTTTTACATCTCCTCGATATTTTGTACATACATTCAAATAATTTCATGTACACTACAGTATTTGTTTTGTATCCATGTCTGGTTATATACCTTACGGTCATAAACTTTTACTTGCCCGCACATCATTAATTCTAGTTATTTGGGGCTA
The DNA here is from genome assembly GCF_009372125.1 of Thermococcus sp. 101 C5. Taxonomy (NCBI): domain Archaea; kingdom Methanobacteriati; phylum Methanobacteriota; class Thermococci; order Thermococcales; family Thermococcaceae; genus Thermococcus; species Thermococcus sp. 101 C5. The sequence continues at coordinate 8,027 of NZ_WHIZ01000026.1, read as the reverse complement.
TGTTGTTGAAAATTTCAGCGGAATGTTTTTATCTTGATCAAAGAGTCTTTTAGAAGGGTTTGTCTTTAAAAGAACTTTGCCATTACATATGTAGGGGCAAGGCGATGTGAGGGCCAGAACGCTAGATTTTTATGGTAGAACTCAATGCCTCATAGGGGATAAAAATGAAGGTTATCATGACGACCAGTGTTGATTTGGCTTCCATGAACATCAAGCACAAGCTGGTTGAACATTTTGGATTCAAAGAAACAGAGCAAGAATTCGATAAAAGCCCTGTCTATCGTTGGAAGGACGTCCTTCTATTGACAACAGATAGAGAAATGATATACTACGATAATCTAGACATAGAGATAGCAAAGCAGCTTAACATAACCCCGGAGATAATAATCTTCGCATCGAGGCATTCAAGTGAGAAGAAGCTCCCGGCTTTAACGACCCATGTCACTGGAAACTGGGGAAAGGCTATGTACGGAGGGAAAGATGAAAGCTTGGCTATTGCAGAACCAAGGGCAATGAAACTTGCTCTTCTAAAGCTACACGAATTAAATACTCTGGATTGGACAGTATGTTATGAGGCGACCCATCACGGCCCAAGTGAACTTGAAGTGCCCTCTCTTTTTGTAGAAATTGGCTCCAGTGAAGAGGAATGGAAAAATGGGGAAGCCGGTGAGATAGTTGCGGAGACAATTGTCTATGTTTTGGACAACTACCAAAAAAGTAAATTCAAAACCGCAGTTGGGATCGGCGGGGGTCATTATGCTCCAAAGCAAACAAAAACAGCCCTAATTTCAGATATTGCTTTTTCGCATATAGCCCCAAAATACACTCATCCCTTATCCAAAGAAATGCTTGTTAAAGCCATAAACAGAACATCAGGAAAAATTGATGCGATTTATGTTGATTGGAAGGGCAGTAAAGGGGAAACAAGGCAAGTTGCAAAGAGTTTGGCTGAAGAGCTGGGTTTGGAATTTATCAAAGACTGACAAAAGAAGCGAAATGCTTAAAGCTTTAAAAGTGCACATTGTAAATATCAGCTAAACTAATTTGACTAAAGGTTTATATATGTAGATAGTGTGAAACAACATTTAGAACTGTTATCAATTGGGAGGGTGAAACAATGCTGAAGCTAATTGAAAATGCAATAGAAAGAACCTCCACTGGGACAAATGTTCCGGTTGAAGCACAAACCCCATCTTCTGACATTGATGAGGAGCTTAAGAAAATACTCGAACAAGTGCAGGCAAAGATATATGTTGTTGGTGTCGGTGGTGCGGGTTGCAACACTATCAATAGAATGATGGAAGTTGGAATCGAAGGTGCCAAGATAATTGCTATTAATACCGATGCTCAGGATCTTTTAAAGGTAAGGGCTCACAAAAAGATACTCATTGGTAAAGAGCTTACAAGAGGGCTTGGTGCCGGAAACAACCCAAAGGTTGGCGAAGAGGCTGCAAAAGAAAGTGAGAGAGAAATAAGGGGGGCCCTTGAAGGAGCTGACATGATCTTCATAACCTGCGGTCTTGGAGGAGGAACCGGAACTGGTGCCGCTCCAATAGTTGCGGAGCTGGCAAAGAAAATGGGAGCTCTAACAGTTTCTGTAGTAACGCTTCCATTTACTGTTGAAGGCATAAGAAGAATTAAAAACGCTGAATACGGTCTTGAGAGGCTTAGAAAGAACAGCGACACTGTTATCGTTATTCCGAATGACAAGCTCATGGAAGTTGCACCCCAGTTACCAATTCACATGGCATTCAAAGTTGCTGATGAAATTCTTGTTCAGGCTGTTAAGGGCATTACAGAACTGATTACAAAGCCAGGTCTGGTTAACCTCGACTTTGCCGATGTAAAGGCAGTTATGAAAGACGGCGGCATTGCCATGATTGGTATTGGGGAAAGTGACAGCGAAAAGAGAGCTTTAGAGGCAGCAACACAGGCATTGAACAGCCCATTACTTGATGTGGACATAAGCGGCGCTAAGGGGGCATTAATAAGCATTGCAGGAAGCGACGTTAAACTCGAAGAGGCACAGCAGATAATTGAGCTCGTTACAAGCAAGCTTGATCCAGAGGCGCAGGTTATCTGGGGAATACAACTTGACCCAGAGCTTGAAAAGACAATTAGAGTAATGGTCGTTGTGACTGGAGTTAGCTCTCCTTATGCAGTAGTTGAGGAATCCGAAAGCCCATATTCCCCGGATGAAGAAAAGAAAGTCATCAAGCTCGATTTAACCGAGCTTTGATTTTAATTTAATCTCTCTAGCTTTTTGTTCTTCCTTAACTTTTATAAATAAGTTGAGAGTATGTAAGCATAACTTTTAAATACTTATGGAATAGTCAAGTCTGAAAGTCGTGAGAGGTGTTAAAAATGACAGAGAGCTATATAGAAAAGTTTAAAAACTTCATCTCTGAGTCGAAGAGGGTTTTCGTTGTTACCAAAAAGCCCAGCTGGAAGGAATACAAGCTCGCTGCTAAGATAACGGGTATTGGAATTATTTTGATAGGCCTTATTGGCATGTTTATCCACATTATTGGTGCTTTAATAGAAGGTGGAGCATAACCCCTTTGGTGGTTGAGATGACGTCGAGGATATTTGCAGTAAGGGTAACAGTTGGACAGGAAGAAACAACTGCTAAGCTAATCTACAGTAAGGCAAGGACTTATAATCTGCCTATTATGGCTATTTTAGCACCTTCTAAGGTTAAAGGGTACATCTTTGTTGAAGCCACAGAGAAAGCCGCAGTGGACGAAGCAATCAAAGGCATCAGACATGCAAAAGGTACCCTGCCAGGGGAGATATCCTTTAGTGAAGTGGAGCACTTCCTTGAAGAGAAGCCCGCAGTCAGCGGATTTGAACCTGGAGACATCGTTGAGCTTATTGCCGGTCCGTTTAAGGGAGAAAAGGCTAAGGTTGTTAGAGTTGATGAGGCAAAGGATGAGATTGTTGTTGAGCTCATCGGTGCCATAGTCCCAATCCCCGTTACAGTTAGGGGTGAATACGTTAGGCTTATAAGCAAACGCTCAGAGGAGTAGAGGGGTGAAGAGGATGACAAAAAAGCAAGTTGTTGAAGTGTTGGTTGAAGGTGGTAAAGCTACTCCTGGTCCTCCATTAGGTCCAGCAATTGGTCCACTTGGATTGAACGTTAAGCAGGTAGTTGATAGAATAAACGAGGCAACAAAAGATTTTGTGGGAATGCAGGTTCCAGTTAAGATCATTGTAGACCCAGTGACAAGACAATTCGAGATTGAGGTCGGTACTCCCCCAGTAAGCCAGCTTATCAAGAAGGAGCTTGGCCTTGAGAAAGGTTCAAGCGAGCCAGGGAGAACCATTGTTGGCAACTTAACAATGGAACAGATCATCAAGATAGCAAGGGCAAAGAAGCAGCAAATGCTTGCGGCTGACCTAAAAGCTGCAGCTAAGGAAGTCATAGGAACAGCATTAAGCATGGGAGTTACCGTAGAAGGTAAAGACCCAAGAGAAGTGCAGAAGGAAATCGACGAAGGAGTTTATGATGAAGTGTTTGCAAAGGCAGAGTGAGGGAAAAGTTTAAAAATCTCTCCTTTTACGAACTTTTGATTTTTCCTTTCGGCTTAAATAAAAAAAGAGGGAGGTCAAAAAAATGGCCTTTGACAAGCAAAAAATCGTGGAAGCGGTGAAGGAGGCTAAAGCCCGGGCTAAGCCGCGCAACTTCACACAGACCGTCGAAGTGGCAGTAAACCTCAAGGATATTGACCTTAGAAAACCTGAAAACAGGTTTAAGCTTGAGGTTGTACTGCCACACGGCCGTGGGAAGGAGCCAAAAATCGCGGTCATCGCTGATGGTGCCGTTGCCGAGGCGGCTAAAAAGCTCGGGCTTGATGTAATTAGTGGTGAGGAATTGGATGAATTGGCGAGCAACCCAAGGGCTGCGAGAAAACTAGCCAAGAAGTATGACTTTTTCATAGCAGCTGCTCCGCTGATGCCAAAGATTGGTAAAACCTTGGGTAGGTTCTTAGGTCCAAGAAACAAGATGCCTGTGGTAGTTCCACCTACAGTAACGGATCTTACTCCGTTTGTTGAAAAACTTAAAAAGACCGTGAGAATACAGCTCAAGAACAACCCAGTAGTGCACGCTCCAGTTGGCACGGAAGACATGGACGACGAAAAGCTCGCAGAGAACATTGAGACAGTGCTCAATGCAATAATCGGACAGCTCGAAAGAGGAGAGAGCCAAGTTAAGTCAGCATACGTCAAAACAACAATGGGCCCAGCTGTAAAAATAGAGGGGTGATATAGATGGCTCACGTTGCTGAGTGGAAGAAAAAGGAAGTTGAAGAACTTGCCAAGCTTATCAAGAGCTATCCAGTGGTTGCCCTCGTAGATGTAGCAGATGTTCCAGCTTACCCCTTATCAAAGATGAGGGAAAGCCTTAGGGGCAAGGCTGTGCTTAGAGTTTCAAGGAACACATTAATCGAACTTGCAATCAAGAAGGCAGCTCAGGAGCTCAATAATCCAGAGCTTGAAAAGCTTGTTGATCACATACAAGGTGGAGCGGCTATCCTTGTTACAGAAATGAACCCATTCAAGCTTTACAAATTCCTGGAAGAGAGTAAAAAGCCAGCTCCAGCTAAGCCCGGAGTTCCAGCTCCAAAAGACATTGTGGTTCCTGCTGGACCAACACCTCTCTCACCAGGACCTCTCGTAGGTGAGATGCAGGCTTTGGGAATTCCTGCAAGAATTGAGAAAGGTAAAGTTTCAATTCAAAAAGACACCGTAGTACTTAAAGCTGGCGAGATTATAACTCCTCAACTTGCTAACATCCTCAACCAGCTGGGAATTGAGCCTCTCGAAGTGGGGCTCAAACTGCTCGCTGCTTACGAGGATGGCATTGTTTACACACCGGAAGTCCTCGCAATTGACGAGGAACAATACATCAGCATGATTCAGCAGGCTTACATGCACGCATTCAACTTGTCCGTAAACGTTGCATACCCAACAAAGCAAACAATCGAGGCAATCATACAAAAGGCATTCCTTGGCGCGAAGAATGTTGCTGTGGAAGCAGGATACATTACCAAAGAGACTGCTGGAGACATACTTGGCAAGGCATTCAGAGTTGCATTGCTCATAGCCCAGCAGTTGCCAGAGGACTTGCTTGATGAGAAGACCAAAGAACTTTTAAACCAACAAGCACAAGTTATAGCGGCTCAGCCTCAGCCAGCTGAAAAGGCTGAGGAAAAGGTTGAGGAAGAGGAAGAAGAAGAGAAAGAAGAGGAGGAGGCTCTCGCTGGATTGGGAGCTCTGTTTGGTTGATGCGTATCAAATAACAAAAAATAAAGATAACTCGGAGGTGTAAGGAGATGGAGTATGTATATGCTGCTTTATTGTTACACGCCGCTGGTAAGGAGATAACCGAAGAGAACATAAAGGCTGTACTCCAAGCTGCTGGAGTAGAGGTTGACGAGGCAAGAGTGAAGGCTCTCGTTGCAGCCCTTGAGGGCGTCAACATCGAAGAGGTTATAGAGAAGGCCGCAATGCCAGTTGCAGTTGCAGCCGCTCCAGCTGCAGCTCCAGCTGCTGGAGCTCCTGCAGAGGCTGCTCAAGAAGAGCAGCAAGAAGAGGAAGAGGAAGAGAAGGAAGAAGAGGCTCTCGCTGGACTTGGAGCCCTCTTCGGCTGAACTCTCTTCATTTCTTTATATTTCGTTTTCCCAAATTTACAGAACGGATTTTTTGCTGTGTAATATAAAAGAAAAGGAATCATTTCTTGGATTTTCTCTTGGATAAAACTAAATGTTGGCTTCCCTGATAACTGCCCTTGTACGGATTGCGCGCTGGCTCTTCAAGTCTTATGAATGCTATCTGTACGAACCTCTCCCCGTAATGGAGGACTACTTCTTCTTCAGAACTGTTAAACAATGCTAACGTGAGGTTCCCATCCCACCCAGGGTCAACCCATGCAAAGCTCCCCAAAAGACCTTCCCTTGCAAAAGTGCTCCTCAGTCTCATGTCTCCCATGATGTCATCAGGGAGCTTCACTCTTTCTAGGGTCAGGATCAAGGCATGTCCTTTGGGGGGAATAACCACCTTCCCTTCTTTTTCAACATCTATGAACCTTCCATTGACCATGGCTTCTTTTCCGACCCTTAAGTCGTAGCCTGCTGGTTGAAGAGATTCTTCGCTGAATGGTTCTATTAGGATTTCCTTTCTAATTTTGTGGTCTGGCAGTATCATTTTATCACCGCAACTTTTATTTATGCATACATTATAACTCTTTTGAGGGCCCGTGGCCTAGGGGATTGGGCGTCGGCCTTCGGAGCCGAAGGTCCCGGGTTCGAATCCCGGCGGGCCCGCCACATACTTAAAGCCATTAGCTAAAGAATAGTCGAAATTTCAATTCTGCTCAATGTTCTTTAAAGTTGGACTGTGGAGGATATTGTTTACTTATTGTGAAGGGGATACTTCACTTACTCCCTAAAGAGTGAGTCTTGAAACGAAAAAGCATTTAGTTCTACATGCTATTGCAAATCTAAGGAGCTGAACAAGTACGCAAGCATAACTCTTTGTTAAATCTATGACTATCCAATGAGTATTCTAAAAAGACCTTAAAAAGTTAGGTAGCAACTTAATACACAGCACATAGGTGCCATACCTTATAGACAGGGGGTGAGAGAAAATGAAGCCTGCTCAATATTATGAATGGTTGAAGAGGGAATGGGCAAAGGTGGGTCTGATTCTTTCTATTTATCTCGTTGTTTTCTTGTTTGTGTTTGTGCGCAATTATGATTTTGTAGTGTTCCTTATCCTATTGCAAACACCTCTCTACATGCTTCATCAGACAGAAGAGTACGTTTTTCCAGGAGGATTTGATAAGTTTTTCAATACAAAAATACTCAAGACAGAAGCAGAAAATGGGCCTCTAAATCCTACCGTCGTTTTCTTTTTAAACGTTCTCTTAATATGGGTAGCTTTACCATTGTTTGGTTTGTTGTCAACTATTAATTATAAATTCGGTCTCTGGATTCCGTATTTTTCACTATTTGCAGGGATAGCTCATATTTTGTTGTCAATCAGGGCTAGGAGGGTATATAACCCAGGGCTGTTTGTAAGTTTGTCTCTGAACATTCCTGTGAGTCTGTGGTCAATTATTTTCCTAATGAATCAGGGTATTCTTAGTAGCTTCTTGAACTTCCACTTCGTAATAGGACTAGCTATAAATGCCTCACTTCCAATTATGGCAGTAATTCTGCTTAGAAACTATAGAAAAAGAGAAACTTTAACCTCTTCTAAATCCTAAGGAAAAAGATGTTCTCCTTTCTCTCAACTTTCTTCTTGTTAGCTAAGGATGTGGAATGCAGAGTTATACATTCTGGACTCTCATAAGAAGCATTGACTTTTAACTATCTGGAACTTAAAAACGCATTGTATTGTCTTCCGCTAATACTGGGGAAAAGTGGTGGGCCCGGGGGGCTTTGAACCCCCGACCACGCGGTTATGAGCCGCGCGCTCTGACCAGGCTGAGCTACGGGCCCACAAAGACTGGCGCCGCCGGCCCGACTTGAACGGGCGACCACCGGATTAACAGTCCGGCGCTCTACCGACTAAGCTACGGCGGCACGAACCCAATCATAGGGAACATAAGTGGATTTATAAATCTTACGGTGGTGCTTAGGCGAAAAGTTTATATACCAACTTAAGCCTTTCTTCATTCGGTGCCCCGGTAGCCTAGCCTGGTGGGGCGGCGGACTTGTAATCCGCAGGCCGCGGGTTCAAATCCCGCCCGGGGCTCCATTGCAATGGGGCCGTGGGGTAGCTTGGTCTATCCTGCGGGCTTTGGGAGCCCGTGACCCGAGTTCAAATCTCGGCGGCCCCACCATTTTAATGATCACATAAGTACGTCAATGAAGTATTGAGGCGCTCAAAAGAGTTCTTAAACTTTACGCAAACAATATAAACTCTCTTTCAGACTAAACTCACGGGGCGTGTTTAGTTTCACCCCCTGTTATTTAAACAGTATTTGACTCTGAGGAGGATTTTCAGACCATAACACATTA
>NZ_WHIZ01000025.1:0-24568 GCF_009372125.1 Thermococcus sp. 101 C5 | reverse complement strand
AATGTGTTATGGTCTGAAAATCCTCCTCAGAGTCAAATACTGTTTAAATAACAGGGGGTGAAACTAAACACGCCCTGTTGGAAATGAAGATGGTTATTTTTGTTTAAACACCTAATTCTTCAGTACAAGGTAGTTACGGGAGTTATTTTCTTATTAAATCTCGTTTTAAAATTGAAAAAATGAGTTTTCATTGTTTATATCTATCAAAAAGTGCAAAAAGGGAGAACTTACTCTCCCAGGACATTTGCAAGTGAATTGTAGATATTTTGGGCTTTACTTAGGTTTAGTTTGATTAATTCTTCTTTTCCGTTTGTGAATGTGATATCTCTCCCCGTTACTTCCCCTATCACGGCAAATTCCTTGAACAATTCTTCCACTTTTTCAAGGTTCTCCTTTTCAAAGCTCACTACGAAGCGTCCGTGACTCTCTGAAAAGAGCACTTCCAGAGGGGAGAGTTTTCCTTCTACCGGAACCTTTGTTACATCTGCTTCAAATCCTTTATTTCCAGCAATGGCCATTTCTATGAGTGCAACGGCTAGGCCGCCCCTGCTTACGTCATGAACGGCCTTCACCAACCCGAGCTCTATTGCCTTTAAAATGCTTTCAACATTTTTCTTTTCTCTCTCTAGCTCAACTCTTGGGGTTATTCCTCCTTTCAATCCCAAAACTCTGTAGAGTTCACTCCCACCAAGTTCCTTCTTTGTCACCCCTACAACGGCTATGAGGTCTCCTTCATCTTTGAAGTCCATCGTCATGAGGCTCTCAAGCCTCACTTTTCCGAGACCAGCGACAACTGGCGTTGGTTTTATAGGCCTGTTTCCTACCTCATTGTAAAAGCTAACGTTCCCGCTCACGTAAGCTAGGTTAAACGCTCTCGCCGCATCGGCAAGCCCTTTAATGGTCTCAATGAAGCTCCAGTAAACTTCCGGCCTCTCTGGAGAGGCAAAGTTCAGGTTATCTACCAAAGCCAAGGGTTTTGCTCCAACGCTTGCTAAGTTTCTAACGACTTCGGCAACAGCACCCATTGCTCCGTGATATGGGTTCAGGTAGCTGTAGGACGGATTTCCATCGCTAACAAAAGCCAGTCCGTATTCATCGTTTATTTTTAGCACCGCCGCGTCCTTTCCGGGCTTTAGAACTGTCCTTCCTTGAACCTCATGATCGTACTGCTGCCATATCCACTCCTTGCTTACTATGTTCGGGCTTGATAGAACTTTGAAGAAAGCCTCTTTGAGTCCTATTTCCGGCGTCTCGACGTCTCTCTCAATGTTGTAGGGCTTTGCTTCCCATTCTATTGTTGGCACTTCCGTGAGGAGATCTATGGGCAGGTCGGCGACCTTTTCACCATTCCAATAGACGATGTACTTAGGGTCATCTATAGTTTCACCGACAACAGTCCACTCAAGTTCATACTTCTCAAAAATCTTTGTTATCTCTTCCAGATCTTCTTTCCTAACGGCGAAGAGCATTCTTTCCTGGCTCTCGGAAATCATGATTTCCATTGGGTTCATATTTGGCTCTCTTTGGGGCACTCTATCCGCGTATATTATTGCACCAAGCCCTTTCTTTCCAGCCATCTCTGATGAGGCACATGTTAAACCACCGCCACCGAGGTCTTTAAGGGCCTTGACTTTTCCGGTTGCAAGGGCTTCAAGCGTTGCCTCAATCAAAAGCTTCTCTGTAAACGGATCGGGAATCTGCACTGCGGAACGATCTTCCTCTTCTGCGTTCTCACTCAGCTCTTCGCTCGCAAATGTTACGCCGTGGATTCCATCCCTTCCTGTTTTGTTACCAACCAAAACAAGCAAAAGGCCGCTCTCCTCAACATAGCTGTGCACCAGCTCTTCGGGTCTCATTAAACCAATACAAGCAACGTTGACGAGTGTGTAGCTGTCAAGGCTTTCATCGAACTCCGTTTCTCCCCCAACTGTTGGGACGCCTATTCTATTGCCATAATCGGCTATTCCCTTAACCACATACTCAAAAAGGTACTTATTACGCTCCTTCTCTAAGGGTCCAAAGCGTATGGGATCGAGCAGAGCTATAGGTCTTGCTCCCATACAGAGTATATCTCTAACAATCCCTCCAACGCCTGTGGCTGCTCCACCATAGGGCTCAACAGCGCTTGGATGGTTGTGACTTTCTATTCCGACAACTATCGCCGTGTTCTCATCAAATTTTACAACGCCTGCGTCTTCCCCAGGGCCTAAAATAACGTGCTCGTTCCTCGTGGGTAAAAGTTTGAGCCACTTTCTGCTTGATTTGTATGATGCATGCTCGCTCCACATTACCTCAAGCATGGCCTTTTCAACTTCATTAGGCTCTCTACCGAGCCTTTCACGGATGATCTTTTCTTCGTGAGGAAACATCTTGACACCTCCTTTATTACCAGAAAAATGTAAAAATTTGGAGTTTTTAAGGTTTATTTATACATAAAAATGTTAAAAACTCTCTGCGAGAAGTTTCAGAAAAAGAAAAACACTCACCTTGTAGTATTGTTAAACGCTACTAGGTAGGCTCGGCACTTTTCTTGTATTTTTCCATTCTCCTGCAGGATTAAGGTGATATTGTTAATTTTGAGTGTATTGTTCGCAAATTTGTTAACGTCTATCAGTGCTCTTCTCATAATTTTGAGCTGTCTCTCAGTTATGTTGTCCTCGATTATTATTGTAGCAAACCCCTCTAACATTTTCGCGCAATCCAGTGTAGTGGTATTGATGTAGGGTTCGATTTCCTCACCAGGCCTAAGGATAGAAGTGACAGCTCTACTGTAGTAGGAGTGCAACATTTCCATGTGAAATGAGGCTTTCATGAGATATCCTATCAGTGTAGCTTTTGAACACTTGCTAGCGTTGAGACATGCAAGAGCTCGCTCTGAGTTCTTTCGGAGCTCGGTTGTGTGGAGCTCAATATCCATAACAATGTCTCCCTTCTCCACTTTTTCCACAGCTTTATTTACTTCTTCAGATACTCTAATTGTGCATTTATGTTCCATTACTCCATAAAAGACCCCAAACAAAAGTAAAAGAGCAAGAATGGGAAGGAAATCTTTGAGATTCATTGAGACTCACCCCTTTAGTTAGTGTGGATAACCCTTAAACTGCATTGAGTCTCTACATCAGCTACATGACTGGGATTTGAAGACGAACCATAGTATATCGGTATGTTGTATAGTGCATAAAACTTTTTTGTAATGTCATATGAAGGGCCCTTATTGTATCGGATGACAATACCCTCTATTTGCAAGAACTGTCCAGGAACACCAATATTCAAATTATTGTATGCTACGGCTAGGGTATTCTTCTCTTCTCCACCTTCAATAATTATTGGAGGAAAAGTTGGGCCTTGTGTTGCTTTAGTGGGTATTGGCGGAAGATTAAGTGCCCATGTTATTAAATCAGCCGCCCATTTAATGGCCCAACTAACTTCATTATATCCAAAGTTAACGATACTACCCGACACCCTGATTATTAAATCTTGTATTTCATTGGGGCTATCCTTGTAAGGTACCGTTACCTTTATATCTATTGGCCGAGAAGAAGATCCCCGAATTTCAAATGCAGTATCCCCACTAACTTCTCGATAACTTGTACCGTAGGATACAATCCTTCCCTCATCTAAATTTTTAACAATTACCTTGTATTCGTCTGTACTTTTTAGAATTGTTGGACCACAGAACTTAGCCTGTACTTTAATATAGTACGTTGTGGGTGAGTTTGTTGGCCATGAAGATGTTATATACACTGCTTTAGTGCTATAAGAGCATCTTTGCTGAACCCCTCCCATTAAGATAATCTCTCTGCTGGAGGCGATTTCACGAATGTTTATCTTGGGAGGTACAATTTTAAATGACCAGCTTATATCATCTATTCTCTCTTTTGGTAATTTCATTTTTAGGAGTTTTTCTACTAATTGCTTATCCTCAAAAGACAATGCTATAAGATCCTTCTTGCCAATTTCCTGCAGAAATATCCACACCGTCCCGTTCTTGTATATATTGCCCTGTAGTCCTATAATACTATTTTTTGTGTCCTTTGAGTCAAATAGAATAACATAACCGTCAAAGTACTCAGACTCAACAATCCTGATGTTTTTACTTATTCTTTTAAGCTTCCAGTCATAGAACAAAAAGCCACTCAACTTATTGCCCTGTATCCTCAAAATGGCGAATGTATTTCTAGCGTCTCTTAAGTCATCGCTCATAATTGGATTTGGATCGTAAATTCCTAAAACAAACTTAGTCACTGAGATTTTTGATATAACGCTTGGTTTTGCGTATGCTGAATTGCTGAACACTCCTCCAAACATTAATAAACTTAAAAGTAAAACAAATATTGCCCTACACCTCATGTTTCATCCTCCTTTTTCTTTTCACTAGAGTATCTTAGTAATACTTCATAGATACTTTAGCATACTACTTCATATAGTTTTTTAATATTTAAATTTTTCTACCTTGTTGTGGTATTGTTCAATTTTCCAAAAAAGTAAGGCATTAAAAGGCTCTTTTTAACAAATTTGCAGTTTAATAAAGTAAAACTTCGAAAAGTAATTAAGAAAATGAATAAAATCAAAAACTATCTTTTGGCATATTCCACCATGCTCCTGAAGATCCTTAACCCGTCCTCGCTCCCCAGCCATTTATCGCTTGCCCTCTCTGGATGAGGCATCATGCCGAGAACGTTGCCCTTTTCATTGCTTATTCCCGCTATGTTCAAGAGAGAACCGTTGGGGTTTGCATCTTCCGTTATCTCTCCTTTCTCGTCGCTGTACTGGAAGGTTATTCTTATGTTATCTAAGCTCTCGGAGTAGTAATTCCCTTCAGCGTGTGCTATTGGCATTCTAATGACCTCTCCCTCTTTGTAAAATTGAGTAAAAGCTGTTTGGGTGTCGCTAACTTTAAGGTAAACCCACTTGCATAGGAAGCTTGGAACCTTATTTGGTCTCAATGCTCCCGGTAAAAGAGCCGCCTCTGTCAGGATTTGAAAGCCGTTGCAAATTCCTAAAACTGGCTTGCCTTCTTTGGCGAGTTCTTTAACCTCCTCCATTACACCTGCCCTTGCACTTATTGCTCCAGCCCTTAGATAATCGGCATAGCTAAATCCACCGGGCAAAACAACGCCATCAAAGTCTTTGAGGCTTTCCTTGTACCAAACTCTCTCCGCTTTCCCTCCAGCCTTTCTAATCGCTTCAAGGGTTTCAAAGTCACAGTTTGTCCCCGGAAAAACTAAAACAGCGAACTTTGGCATTTCACTCACCTAAAGGCTCGATTTGATACTCGTAAGTGTGGATAACCGGGTTTGCAAGCAGGCGTTTGCACATCTCCTCGACATCTTTCTCTGGAGCTTCGCTTTCAAAAATGAACTCGAAATATTTTGGAACCTTCAGCTCTTCAACTTTATAGCCTAAGTTTTTGAGCGCCTTTCCAATAACCCTCCCTTCAGGATCGTTAAGACCTTTTTTTAAGCGGATTACAACCTTAGCTTTCCATTTCATGAGCATCACCTTATCAAAAAAATGTAAAAATTTAGGGTTTTTAAGGTTTATTTATGCATAAAAATGTTAATTAAAACTTTTTTCACCACTCTCATAAAAAGTGATTGTAGTAAAGCCATGAAATCGCAACAATAGATCAATCTTCACTAAGATATCAATCCCGTATCTAGGACATAATATGTCATTGCCAAGAATATGACTTAAACTGTTGTGTTAAATGCCTAGACTCCCATAATTTTAAAAACTAGCCCAAAGACATGCTTTGATTTATATCCCCTAAGATACTCTTGAGTTCTCAACGAGCGTTCTATACAGGGAGCATCTTTCGTAGAGTTCCTCATGTTTGCCAGAGTCAAGGATCTTCCCCTTATTTAAAACAAATATCTTATCAGCATTTTTTAGAGCGGTTAAACGATGCGATATTATAATTAAAGTCGAGTCCTTTAAAAACTCTCGAATCTTTTCGAGGACTTGAGCTTCATTTTGAACATCAAGACTGTTTGTGGCCTCATCAAGTATCAAAACCTCCGGTTTTCTTAAAAGTGCCCTTGCCAGTGCTATTTTTTGTTTTTGTCCTTCAGAAAGAGCTTTACTAGTTATATAATCATCAAGTTCGGCAAAATCTATTCCTACAATCTTGAGAACATGAATAACTTCGTCCTCTTGATACACTTCGTCAAGCATCAAATTCTCCTTTAAAGTTCCATCAAAAATCCAGTCTTTAGATGGTAGGTAATATATCCTCTTTCTTAAAGACCTAAGACTATAAACCCGGTAATCTTTCCCATTTATTAAAATGTGGCCAGTCTCTGGCTCACGTAACCTGATTAAAGTTAATGCCAGGGTTGTTTTTCCAGAACCTATGGGTCCAACGATTCCAATTGTTTCGTTCTTTTTGAGTTCTAGAGTCACATTACTTAAAATGCCAACACTTACATTTTTACATTCAATGCTTTTGACCGATTTTAACTCATGCCCCTTATCAAGGTCTTCTTTTTCAATGTTTACTATCTCCTTATAGCGCTCTACGTAAGGGATAAGTGCATTGAGATATGTGAATGAATTAGCCAGATTAGTAAGAGGTTCATAGAATTGCGGTAAATAGTTCGTGAAAGCTACGATTGCTCCCACTGAGGCGAGTCCTTTTGTTGCCAGCCAACCACCAACAAGCAACATTATCAGTCGAGCTATACTGCTTGTGTAATAGTACGATTTCTGGAAGAATATCCTTACCCGCAGGAATCTTGTCATATTCTTTAACCACTCTGAAAGACTCATGGAGAATCTCTCTTCAAAATATTCGTACTTATCCAAACGTTTAATAAAGAAAAGATTATCAATGCTTGTTTTGGTAACAGCAACTACTTTTGACAATGATTCTCTTTCTCGTTTTGAATACTCAATGGATTTTCCTGATGCTTTCTTATAGATAGCATAGTTTATTGGGATTATTAAGACAGCTACAAGAAGCATTGTTGGAGATAATGAATATAGGGTAAACGTTGCTACTGCAATATTAATCAACTGAACACTTAATCCAGGGATTAAACCTGCTAATCCCAGACTGAGCTCTGGTAAGTCCGAAACGAATCTCGCTATTACATCTCCACTGCTTATTTTTCCTAGTTTTGCCCTATGAATAGAGAAAACCAAATCTTGAGAAAATATTTTTAAAGCTTTGATTCCCAATCTCTGGAGCATGAACTCCCCATAAAAACTTCCTAAGTAGCTTAAAAATGTGAGAACCAGCAGAGCTAATCCAATTTTTGAGATTGTTGAAAATTCCTGTAATGATACAAGAGAATCTATAAAATTCTTCATGAGCATTGCTTGGGCGTATCCGAAAATAGAAAGAATAAGGAAAAGAATTATTGTTATGACTATGTCTCCTTTTAGATTTTTTGAGACTTTTATAGATTCCTCAAGGACATCTCTTATATTTACTGACATATATTAAGCACCTTTTATTGTTCATTGAACTCTTGGTTGTTTGTATAATGTCTCAAAGAAGTATTCCAAGTTACTATAAACCTTTTGTAAGGTGTTTTCTTTGTAACTTTTGTAAACATTAGGGTAATTTCTATTTAGATCATGAATTAGTTTAGGACCATCTATACTTACAGTAATATTGAAAATATCCTTATACTGCTCCACAAACTCTATAAAGTCTTTATTAATTTTTGTACCATTTGTTATCATTGCAAAAACTACCGGATAGTTTTGTGCTTCAGCATATTTGACTAGTCCCTTAATTATTTCAAAGTTTAATAAAGCCTCTCCTCCCCCAAAGAAATGAACTTGATTTATTCCAAGTTCTATACCAATATCAAGAGCCTTTTTAGCAGTTTCTAAGTCCATAACTTGCTTATCCGACAGTGTCTTTGTAAAATATGATCCCGAAGCAGTATAACAATACCTACATCGTAGGTTACATCTCAAATCCGACAGGAGCATTAGAATTAGTGGAGTATCAAAAGTATGTATCTCTGTGGGATTTAGAGCACTTAGTTCCTCCTCAAGTTCTCTAAGTAACTTCAATATCTCAACTTCTGGTCTATTGGTAATTTCTGATATTTTATTAATATTAATTGGATATTCAAGTTCATAAAGTTTGAATATTAAAGCATCTTCATAATTTATTTCTGAAATCGTTTGAGACCAAGGATGATACAAGATAAATGTGTCTTTATCTCTATTATCGAGAATGATATCTGCCAACTTAAATGAGGGAACATGATAAGAAAATTGAAGAGAAGAAAATAAGTTAAGTGTTTCCATCACATCACCCCTCCATCTTTTTGTTTAAATGAATCAGGATAATAGTGGATTTCTAATGGTTGGATTTGGTCCTCCACCTCCACATCTGATAGCTTCCCCAGAGCATGCCGTTATTCCAATAAATTTATTTGCCCTAATATAGGTTGTGTTTAATACTTTCAGAATCATCAAACACACCTCCTTATTAGGAATTTATGGCAATGTTATATTTTTGATAGTTGGATTTGGTCCTGTACCTCCGCATATGAGAGCTTCTCCAGAACATGCTGTTATTCCGATAAACTTATTTGCTCTAATATAGGTTGTGTTTAATATTTTTAGAACCATTCTATCCTACCCCCTGTACACATCTGTACAGCTTCAGTATGGCTTCAATAGTACTACTGAACCATCTCCTCCACATCAAATTGCCCTACCAGAACATGCTGTTATCCCAATAAATTTAGAGGCCCTTTCATAGGTGGTCTCTACTACTTTCAACATTTCACACCACCTCCTTTTTATTTTGCCTCATCGTTACATCGGCATATTATTCTAAAGACATATTTATACTTAAAACTTTCGTAAACTTGTGGTTTATAATTTAAAGTTGATAAATTTCTAAAAAAAAAAGTAACTAGCAAAAAGATTCTTTCTCCAAATTCGAAGTCTGTAAATAAGTAAACTCTTGAAAAGTAATCAAGAAATTGTAAATCATGTAACCACATTCTCAAGCTCATCCAGCTCAATGGCACGCTTTATCTCAAGAGCAATTCTCCTTCCGGTGCTCATCTCCTTTCTCCAGAGAGCGTTTCCATATGGATGGCCCATCGCCATGTGGATGTTTGTTCCACCACCGGTTCTTGGGGCGACATCGTAGATGTAGAAGTTGAGGTCTTTATCAACAGCCGTTTGAAGTGTGAAAGGCCCAATAACACCGGGTGGATAGTATTTCTTTGCGCCTTCCACATAGCGCTCGGCCATGTCGAAGACCTTCTCAAGGAGGCTCTCCCTTAGTGTTGAGGATGCATGGCCACAAACGGTGTATTCTGGTTCAAATTGATGCTCGGGTAAGGTCATCTGCTGAGGGGCAGGTAATCTAACATGTCCGTCCAAACTTGTCTCAAAGCGCCAGTCTATTCCAAGGAGCTCAATTTCCTCATCAATTGGGGAGTAGAAGAAGTCAAAGTTGAAGACTGGGCCAATGATGTAACGCTCAATCCTTGCTTTGGTTAGATCTTCCTCGGTAATTACGCCAAGCTTCATGAGCTTCTCGGCTTTTTCTCTAAATTCTTTGTAGCTTGCGGCAGTGAAAAATCCCCTTTCAAGTCTCTTCTTTGCATGAGGGAGTTTTACTATCACGAGACCAACATCGTCAATCTCCTCTGGTTTGACGGGCTCAGGATAGGGTAAGCCAGCTTTCTCTAAGAGCCAGTAGTAGCTCTTCTCTTCACTTCTCTCTTCGCTCCTTAATAAGTTTCTGCTTCCAAAGAGAGGTACCAGGAACTCATTCTCCACCCTATCAATTCCTGTATAAACCACAAATGAACGGTTGGGGACAAAGATAACATTCCTCTTTCTCAGTTCCTCTTGGATATCGATAATTTTACCGAACTTTTCCAACACAATTACCTCATCAATAAAGCCTTTTGTGAGGCCATCTTTTGTTGTTTTTTGCTTAAAATACTCAGCATATGTCCTGTGCCTTCCCCTTTGAGAGACTATAACCGTTTTAAACCCTTCTGCTTTGGCGCCATCTGCTATATCCAATGCGGAGTGACTTCCGATTGCCCCGATAATTATTCCCTCTTTATCATAGTTTTTTAAAACCTCCAGAATCTGCTCTCTTTCTATCATTTCATTCACCTCTAATTGTTTTCATAATCTCGATTCTTTTTGCAATACTTTCCTTAGTTCCTACATCTCTGCGGTAGAAGATATCTCCATTAACGTGCTTTATCCCATGAGAAGCTATCTTTTCAGCTTCCTCTAAAGAATCAGCTACTCCCACAATGGCCAGAGCCCTTGAGCCGAGCATTGTGAAGTTCTCATCAATTGATGCATAGTAAACTTTAGCCCCTTCTTCTCTGATTTTATCTTCGTTGATTTGAAGTTTAACTCCTTTTATTGGATTAGTGGGGTATCCTTTGGGGGCAACATACTTCACAACTGTTGCTTTTTGCTCGAATTCAGCTTTCTTTAAGTTACCATCGATGATTCCCTCCCCGATCTCCACAAGGGAAGTTTTCAAAATTGGTAGAACATTCATGGCCTCTGGATCACCAAAGCGGGCATTGAACTCTATTATCTTCGGCTCATCGTTTGCAAGCATGAACTGGCCGTAGAGAATGCCTTTGTATGGTGTTCCATTTTTTCTCATAGCATCGATTGTGGCTTTAAGCGTTTCAAGGGCTTTCTCGTAGTCATCCTTTGGGATAAAGGGTAGAAGATGGTTTTCGCAGGAATAAGAACCCATGCCGCCAGTTATTGGGCCTACATCGCCTTCATAAGCATGGGGGTAATCCTGGGCCAGAGGCATTGGAATAACTTTCTTTCCATCAGTAAAAACCTGGAATGTGAATTCAACACCATCTGTGCGCTCCTCTATGAGAACCTTTCCGTCTTTTTCTATGAGAGCCTTTGCATACCCTTTTGCCTCTTCGTTGTCCTTCAATTGGTATCCGACAACTTTGACTCCTTTGCCGCCGGTGAGTCCAAGGGGTTTAACAACAACTGGCTTTCCAAACTCATCAATCCATGCTTTCATCTCTTCAATGTCATCAAAAACCCTGAAGAGTTTTCTTCCGGGGATTTTGTATTTCTCCATCAGTTGCCTCGCAAAGGCCTTATTCGTTTCGAGTTGAGCAGCTTCTTTTGTAGGGCCTACGGTTGGGGTGCCGTTTTCCTCAAGGACGTTCACGATTCCCTTCTCCAAAGGGGCTTCCGGACCGATGAACGCTAAATCCACGCCCCATTTCAGGGCAAAATCGAGGACTTTTTGAACATCGGTCTCTTTTGCAAGCCCATAATCCTTTGCTAATCTCATAATCCCCGGATTCTTATGTTTTGCAACAACATAAAGCTCTGCATCCTTTGAAAGAGCTTCGGCGATTGCACTTTCCCTTCCACCGGCACCAACGAGTAGAACACGCATGAGCTTCACCATAAATTTGTTAAAATTTGGTATTTTTAAGCTTTGTTTTAACATAAAAATGGCAAAATTTATAAAGGGAAAAAGTCAGAGAACAATGTGGTGATAGCATGAAGGTGCTCGTTGTAATGGGTAGCAAAAGTGATTCACACATAGCGGAAAAAGTTACCAAAGTCCTTGATGAGTTCGAGGTTGACTACGACGTGGAGGTCGCTTCAGCCCACAGAAATCCTAAAAAAGTTGAGGAGCTTGCGAGGAAGGACTACGATGTTTTCATTGCCATAGCGGGATTAAGCGCTGCTTTACCCGGCGTTATAGCTTCTCACACAACCAAACCCGTTATTGGAGTCCCCGTTTCGGCAAAGCTTGGCGGATTGGATGCTCTCCTGAGCATTGCCCAGATGCCTCCGGGCGTGCCGGTTGCTGCGGTTGGAATTGATAACGGAAAGAACGCGGCATTGCTAGCGATAGAAATCCTAGCATTGAAAGATGAAAGCTTGAGGAGAAAGCTTGAAGAGTACAGGGAGAAAATGAAGGCCTAATATTCTCATTAAAAATTAAAGGGCCTAAAGCAGATGTTTCCTTTTTTCATATTCCTGATCCTGCCATTCTCCACTTCTCGTCCTAAGCTCGGTCATGTGGGCAACCATCTCTGCTTTCCTCTTCGCTTCCTGTACATCCTTATCCCAGGCTAGTGCGACACCCAGTCTTCTCCCTTTGTACGCTTCGGGCTTTCCGAAGAGTCTTATGGTTGTGTTTGGGATGCTCAATGTCTTGAAGACATTCCTAAACCTTGGAGCGTAGCCTTCTTGATTGGCTAGGATAACATGTGTAGCCGCGGGGGTTAAGACGGGTAACTTTCTGGTGCCGTTTTCCTCAATGGCCGGAATTGGGAGCCCCAACACAGCTCTAACGTGAAGCCCAAACTCGGAAAATCCTGTGGGATGGGAAGCCATGGTTACCATTCCGGTGTCATGAGGTCTTGGGGAAACTTCGTTAGCCCATACTTTGTCCCCTTTGACGAACATCTCCACGCCGAATATTCCGAGACCTCCGAGAACATCTGTTATGCGCTTGGCTATTCTATACACCTCACGCTCGGCCTTTTCACTTATCTCAGCGGGTTGCCAGCTTGAGTGGTAATCCCCATCGATCTGGTAATGCCCCACAGGAGCTGGAAAAGTAGTAACTATCTTCCCATTTTCATCGAAGTGCCTCACAGCCAATTCCGTGATTTCGATATCGAAGTCTATATGCTCTTCAACAATAATCTTATCAGCACTTCCCCTGGCTTTTTTCTTTGCAACTTCCCATGCCTTAGGAATATCTTCTGGCCCTTTAACGAAGTACGATCCCTTCCCGCTGGAACTCATTATAGCCTTGGTGTGACAGGGGTAGCCTATCTTCTCGCAAGCTTCGTAGAGCTCATCCAGCGTTTCGGCGTATGCGTAACGGGAGGTTGGAACCTTAGCTTCCTTTGCAAGGGTCTCGCGAGTCCTTTCCCTGTGCATTGCTATCCATGTCGCCTTTGCGTTTGGAACGACAAAGTATCCTTCTTTCTCAAATTCAAAGAGGGCATCGAGGTTTATTGCTTCTATCTCCGGAATTATTGCATCTGGCTTTTCCCTCTCCACGATGCTCCATAGGAAGTCCTTGTCTCTCATATTCCCAACGTAGCTCTTATGGGCTACCTGCATGGCGGGAGCGTTTGGGTATCGGTCAACCGCGATGACCTCAACTCCTAATCTTTGGGCCTCTATGGCTATTTCCTTTCCAAGCTCACCGCTTCCGAGAAGGAGAATTTTAACAGCAGAATCAGTTAGGGGTGTTCCAATTTCATCTCTAATGCTTATCATGGGTATCACCTAAATTTATTGACGTTTGTATGTTAAAACTTTGGGAATATTTAAGAGTTTTTGAACATAAAAATGATAAAACTTTTAAATCCTTCCCCCAAATACCTTCCGGTGATAATCATGTTGACCTATGCGCAGGCTGGTGTTGACGATGAAAAGACTCAACGGGCTCTAAAAGGAATAATCTCTCTTGCAAAAGCGACTTTTGAGTTCAGGAAGGGAAAACTAGGCGAACCTAAGGAGGATATAGGACACTACGCTGCGTTGATGGACTTTGGAGACTTTTACCTTGCGATGACAACGGATGGAGTGGGAACCAAAACCTTAGTTGCAGAGGCAGTTGGGAAATATGATACCATTGGGATCGACATGGTAGCGATGAATGTGAATGATTTAATATGCCTTGGAGCGGAACCCGTTGCTTTGGTGGATTATCTCGCAGTTAAGGAGCCAAATGATGAGGTTTTTCAGGAGATAGCGAAGGGTCTTTACGAAGGAGCCAAGCAGAGCGGAATAGCTATAGTTGGTGGCGAAACCGCAGTCTTGCCGGAGCTAGTAAACGGCTTTGACCTTGCCGGTACGGCTATCGGTGTTGTCGAGAAAAATAAAGTGATAAACGGAAAGGAAATAAAGCCGGGGGATGCGGTGATAGGTATCTCAAGCTCAGGAATTCATTCTAATGGGCTGACCCTTGCAAGAAAACTCCTAATACCTAAGTACGGACTTGAATATGAATTTGAAGGCAAAAAGATTTGGGAGTATCTACTTGAACCCACGAGGATATATGTTAAACCAATTTTGGAACTTTTGGGGGAAGTGGAAGTTCATGGATTAGCCCACATCACCGGTGGGGGGTTATTAAACCTCAAGCGCCTCACTAATCATGGTTTTTCTCTTGAAATGCCACCAATCAGCGGGATTTTTAAATTGATCTATGAAAATGGTGTTCCGCTGGAGGAGATGTTTAGGGTATTTAACATGGGCGTAGGCATGGTGGTAGTTGTTTCCCAAGAAGAGAAGGATGCAGCATTGAATGTTTTGAACAAGCACTTTGAGAGCTTTGAGCTTGGTGTTGTAACAGAAGAGCCCGGAATAAGGGTGGAGAACTATAATATAAGGATTTAGTTCTAGTGTTCTGTTTCCATTTTACAATAACTTTTTGCAAATTGCTTGCTATTTTTCAATATTTTTTCTGGATAATACAAAGATTTTTATTGTTTGAATTCAAAAATCTAATGACATAATTTAAGGAGGTATAGGCATGAAAGTACAGGTTCTTTTTGTACTATTTGTTTTTGTTACTATGTCTGGTTCAGCTCTTGCATTTGGAGGGAATGGGAGCTATGAACATCCAATGCCTACTGACATAGAGGTTGGGGATATATTGATTGGCCATAGCCCAGATAGTGACCCGTTAATTCCGGGATATTGGACTCACAATTCTATGGTAGCTTATGTAAAAGATGGAGAATGGTTCGTTGTTGAGGCGTGGTTCACCGGAGTCAGAATAACAAAGCTTTCAGATTACATGGCAAGATACGATGATGTTGCAATACTAAGGGTTTCAGCCTCAAAAGCTCAAAAGAAGCGGGCTGTTAGATTCGCTCTTGCACAGCTTGGAAAACCTTATGATTTTGCACTCTGGACTAAGCAGGTTTATGGACCCAGCTACTACTGTTCCGAACTTGTATGGGCAGCATACAAAGTTGTGGGAATTGATATAGATGCACACCCAGGATTTTCGCTCGAATATTTCTGGGGCGTTGCACCGCAGGAAATCTATGACGATTCCGATACAGTGGAGATTTATCGTAACTCTATTTGAGTACTTTTTCTTTTTGTTAATAGAAGCTTAGCTCCCTAGTTCTGACTAAAAAGTGGAAAATGAAGAAAAAGTTCAGGAGGTAAGGCGCTTGTAGAGTTCTTCATAAGCCGAGATTAGATCTCCCTTGTTAAAACGGAACACATCCTTATCTAAACTTTCTTTTGTCTTTGCATCCCAGAAGCGGCAGGTATCTGGACTTATCTCGTCTGCAAGGATTATCTCGCCTTTCTCGTTTTTACCAAATTCGAGCTTAAAATCTACCAATAAAATTCCTCTTTCTTTGAAATATTCTTGTAAAATCTCGTTAACTTTGAGTGCTATCTTTTCCATCTCTTTAATCTCTTTTTCATCTATACCAAGAGTCTTTGCGTGGTAATAATTTATCATTGGGTCTCCAAGGGCATCGTCTTTGTAGTAAAGCTCTACTATAGGTTCTGGAAGTTCAGTTCCCTCTTCTAAGGGAAGTCTCTTTTTCAAGCTCCCTGCAACCACATTCCTAACAACAACTTCGACGGGAAACATTTGAAGCTTTTCTACTATAAGCCTGTTCTCTCCAGCAACTCCTATGAAATGAGTTTTTATGCCCTTCTCTTCCAAGATCTTGAAGAGTAGAGCGCTTATTTGAGCGTTAAGCCATCCTTTGCCCTTGAATTGTGCCTTTTTTTCTCCGTTAAAAGCTGTGGCATCATCTTTGAACTCCATTATCATCTTTCTATCATCCAAGGGGATCATTTTCTTTGCTTTTCCTTCATAAACTTCCATTTTTATCACCATATTCATGTAAAATTTTAGAATATTTAAGTTTTATTTTATCATTTTTATGTTAATATCTGGGCAAAGTTTTTAAGTTAAGAGTGGTAAATTACAATGGAATATTTGTGATCAATTAACATTTAAAAGTCAAGAATTCGCGGGGGAATGTTATGAGAGAAAAATGCGGAATCTTTGCAGCCAAGGCAGAGAACGCCTCTAAAAAAGCGTACTACGCACTCATGGCTCTTCAGCATAGGGGCCAGGAGAGTGCTGGAATAAGTATATGGAAACATAAAATAAGAACCCTATCTGGTAGAGGATTGGTTTCAGAGGTTTTTCGGGGCAGTGAGCTTGCGAGGCTTAGGTCAAACGTTGCCATAGCTCATGTTCGCTACTCAACATCAGGTTCTCTTAATGAGGCTCAGCCCTTACAAACTTCTTGTTGTGGAAAAGAAATAGCTGTGGCACACAATGGGACTCTCACGAATTTCATACCTTTGAAGGAGGAATATGAAAAGAGGGGGGTAAAGTTTAGACATTCCGTTGATTCGGAGCTTTTGGGGATATCTTTTCTCTGGCACCTGAAGGAAACTGGTGACGAATTCGAAGCCATGAAAGCAGTTTTTAATGAGGTTAAAGGGGCTTACTCCGTGGCTTTTCTTTTTGATGGAAAGATACTGGTTGCCAGAGATCCCCTTGGCTTTAGACCCCTCAGCTATGGCATAGGGGGTGGGCACTATTTTGCTTCTGAAGATTCTGCGTTGAGGCTTTTTGTGAATGAAATTAGAGATGTAACCCCGGGAGAGGTGTTTTTGATTTCTGAGGATGTCGAGAGTAAAGTTTTAGCTAACGAGAGTCATTACCACTGTGTTTTTGAGTACATATACTTTGCGAGGCCGGATAGTGTTCTTGATGGAGTGAGCGTTTATAAAGCGAGGGTTAAGATGGGGCAGGAACTTGCACGTGAGAGCCCCGCAAGTGCTGATGTTGTCATTCCAGTGCCAGATTCTGGAAGAGCGGCTGCATTGGGCTTTTCTCAGGTGAGTGGAATTCCATATGCTGAGGGTTTGATAAAGAACCGTTATATTGGGAGGACTTTTATAATGCCCGGCCAGTTCTACAGGGAGTTAAAAGTAAAGCTCAAGCTCTCTCCCGTTAGAGATGTTATCGATGGAAAGCGCGTTGTTCTTGTGGACGATTCCATAGTGAGGGGCACTACAATGAAAAGGATAGTAGCGATGTTAAGAAAGGCCGGTGCAAAAGAAGTGCATGTAAGAATAGCCTCCCCTCCAATAAAACATCCTTGCTACATGGGAATAGACATTCCAACCAGACATGAGTTGATAGCAGCTTTTGGAAGTATTGAAAAGGTTAG
This sequence comes from Thermococcus sp. 101 C5, assembly GCF_009372125.1. Lineage (NCBI taxonomy): Archaea > Methanobacteriati > Methanobacteriota > Thermococci > Thermococcales > Thermococcaceae > Thermococcus > Thermococcus sp. 101 C5. Next base: position 7,358 of record NZ_WHIZ01000025.1, on the reverse strand, counting down.
AAGAGTAATCGGGGCAGATAGTTTATCTTATCTTACTGTTGAGGGCCTAAAAAAAGCTGTAGGAATAAAAGATCTCTGCATGGCATGCCTTACGGGTAATTATCCTGAGTGGGCCTTTCGCTTTTGAATTTTCTTATTCTTGCAGCTGAAAACTTAAATTCTGAGGTTCCTGCTTTGTTGAGGGCATTGTTGGTGATTCTGTTGGCTTTGAAATGGAAGGGAATTGCTACTACTCCTTGAGGCACTTTCCCAATTTCCACCTTCATTCGAATCTTTCCACGTCTTGTTTCAATCTCTACGAGGTCGCCGCTCTTTATATCGAGTTTTTTTGCGTCTTCTTTATTTATTGTGGCAGCTGGTTCTTTCATGAACTTAACCAAGGAAGGACTCCTCAGCGTCATCTCCCCCGTGTTATAGTGATTCATAACTCTAACGGTGGTCAATGCGAATGGGTATTCTTCGTCAGTACTTTCCCATGGTGGGACTTGTTCAACTGCCATGAATCTGGCTTTTCCATTTGGAGTTGTGAATTCCCAAGTGTGAAGCCTCTTTTTTGGAAGAAAGATCCCATCAGAATTCTTGAGCTCCTCTACACTTTTTTCCTCCAGTTCTGGAAATAGACGAAAGTACTCTACTGTTATTTCTTCTACATTTGAATAATCAAAGCCCGGCAACCCAAGGGCTTTTCCCAACATGGTCAATATCTCCCAATCTGGCTTGGAATCGTTCAGGGGCTCAAAGACCCTCTCGCTCCATTGAATTCTACGTTCACTGTTCATATAGGATCCTTCCTTTTCACAGAAACTTGAGGCAGGGAGGAGATAATGAGCATAGCGGGCTGTTTGTGTCATGAACAAATCCTGCACAACTAGAAGATCTAACTTTCTAAGGGCTTTTCTGACTTTAGCAAAGTTGGCTTCACTAACGGCTGGATTCTCTCCAACAATGTAAAGAGCCATTAAATCCCCTCTTTCAATTGCATCCCAGAGTTCCGTTAGATAAAACCCCCTTCTGGTGGGGAGGTCATCAACCCCCCAAAGCGAAGCAACTCTTTTTCTGAACTTTTCATCATCGAGTGGGACATAACCGGGCAAGAACTCGCTAAGGGCCCCCATGTATGCTGCTCCTTGGACGTTATTTTGCCCCCGCATTGGATATAAGCCCCCTCTCTCACCTATGTAACCTAAGAGGAGAGCAAGGTCTATTATTGCTAGAACGTTTTCAACTCCGGAAACGTGCTGTGTCAGTCCCATCCCCCACATAATTGCTCCACTGCCTGCTAGGGCAAATTCTCTTGCAACTTCTCGTATAAGGGGGGCAGGAATTCCAGTAACTCTTTCTGCATATTCGGGAGTGTACTTCATAGTGGCCATTCTAATCTCTGAAAATCCGGTGGTTCTCTTTCTGATGAATTCTTCATTGTAAAGCTCCTCTTGGATTATAACGTGCATCATGGCATTGGCGAGTACTATGTCTGTTCCAGGTTTTATCAAGAGCTTGTAATCGGCAAAATTCATTGTGATGGTCTCTCGAACGTCAACGACGATTATTTTTGCACCTTTTTTCTTAGCGTTCCCTATGTACTCCAAGACCACCGGATGGCTCTCCGCGGGATTGTAACCCCAGATAACTATGACCCCAAATTTTTCCAAGTCTTCATATGGGTTTGTTTGGGTTCCTGTTCCGAGTGTCATTTTAAGTGCATGAACACTGGCTTCATGGCAAAGCCTGGCACAGTTGTCTATGTTATTGGTTCCAAAGAGCCTCGCTATCTTTTGTAGAAGATAGTTTTCTTCGTTGCTAGTCTTTGAGGAAGCTATAAAAGCAACAGCATCGGGGCCATAAAACTCTCTTATCTCAAGGAGCTTGTGAGATATTTCCTCCATGGCTTGCCCCCAAGTTACAGGTTTTAAGACATTTTTTTCTCGTTTCAGAGGCTTTTTGATCCTATCCTTTGAGAGAGCGAATTCCATAGCGTAGAGACCTTTGGGGCATATTCTTCCTTTATTTGGCTCTCCTTTATAGGGCCTAACTGTTAGTGTCTGAGAATCGATGATGAGCTTGCATCCAAAACCGCAGTAAGGACACACGACTTTCACCTTATCACCTATGTACATTTAGATGGCAAAAATAAAAATATTTCTATAAAAAATTGACACGTAAATGATAACAGAATGGCTTCTCCAAGTCTTCCAAGTCTTTTGGCTGAAAAGCCATTAAATGGCTGACCTCCTCCCGCCGTGAAGGGCGAGGGTTCCAACGAGTTAACCCCTCGCCAACGGCGGAAAGGTTTGAGGGGTCTCATTAAAGCCCAACAAGGGTGGGCTTTTCGGCCCCTCGGGGAGGGTCTTCCCCCCATTACCCCTACCTCCTGCAAGAGCAGAAAGGCTCGGGGTTATCGTTTTCACAACTTTCTTTAGGATATTGAACGCCCCAACGAGGTCTGCGTTAAAAACGAGCCCCTCTGCGGGACACTTGTAAAGACCACGGACGAAACGGGCCCCTTTATGGGGCTTCCCGCAGACGGGGCAAGTTTGTGAAGTGAAAGCCTCATCAACAAGCTCAACTTCAATACCATACTCTTCAGCAACTTCCTTGAGACGCTGAATCACTGTATTGAACCGCCAGACGTGGGAGAGGATGAAGTTCTGCTTTTCACCCCATTCAGAATTTCTCGCAATGCCCTTTGGATAACCAACTACAATCGTAGAGACGCCCATTTCGTAAAGCCCTTCAACAATCTGCCTGACTGCAGTATTAATGTAGTGCCTCGCCTGTAGTTTGGCCTTTTGATACATTCTTTTCAGTTTCCTGCTTGTCTTGTAGCCGGACTTGTTGAGCTTTGATTGATACTCAGCAATCCTTTTTTGCCAGTAGAAGGCGATGCTCTTGAGGGGTCTTCCATTAACGAGAAAACTTTCCCCGGTCTCAACATAAACAGCCATTAAGTTGTTCACTCCGAGGTCAATTCCGGCTGAAAGGTCGCCCTTTGGTCTTCTTGGAACTTCCACCCACTCGTTTCCAGTCAGCCGTTTTTCAACCGTGTAGCTCACGTGAGCGTACCACTTGCGTCTTGATTCATCGTAGATGATTTCCAACCGCCCCTGTTTGCCCTTAACGTGAATTCTCCCCTTGAACTGGACTTCCAGCCTTTTGAACTTTCCAAGCCCTTTGAGGATTAGTTTGTTCCCCTCAATTTTATACTGGTCGTTCCTGAGGACAATCAAGGGTTTCCTCTTCCCGTCATCTTTCAAGTAGCTTGGTGGTTTTGGTCTCATCCACTTGGGGAGTTCTCTGTCTTTTTTCTTCCTTGCGAGGGAGAAGAAGCTCCTCCACGCCTCGGCGTTCTTCCTGCAAATTTGCTGGACTGTTGCGGAGCCAATCTCCTTCTTGTACTTCTCATAAACCTCTTTTTCAGTCTTGTTGAAGTCTACGGGCTGGTGGTCGAAGAAGAGTTGCCTCCGGAGGAAATTGACCTCGTTCCAGACTTTTGCTCCAGTATTGGCTAACTCGAAGAGGCTTTTCTCCTGCTCTTTTGAGGGTTGGAGTTTGAGCGTTACGGTTCTTTTCATTGCTTCTCGTTATTAATTCACACGTTTTTGGTTTAAAAACATTCTTTTGCTTTCCTGCTCTCTGGCCGGTTTCTCGATTACTGCATCCCCGCCCTGAAGGGCGAGGCTTTCAAAAGAAAAAGGTAAGATTTATAAATACCTCGCTTAATTTAACATCGGGCATAGCCCCGTGGTGTAGCGGCCAAGCATGCGGGACTCTGGATCCCGCGACCGGGGTTCGAATCCCCGCGGGGCTACCATATCATGGGCTCCAGACCAAACCTCTCTTTTTAACAACATTTAAATTCAACAAATCCCTTCTATAGCGGGAGGTGAAAAAATGTATACTGAGGAGCAGCTTTTGAGTGAAATAAAGGAGCTTCTGGAGAATGACGAACTTTACGCCCTCTATGAAGACACTTACCGGAAGTATAGGTACTATTTTGACACAACGAACTACATAGTTCTTAATGTTTATCGGTTTAATGACCACGGTGCGATACACGTTCTCCTGACCACAAGGCGGGCTTTGGAGGTTCTTAAACTTCTTAAAAAATTCGGAATCGAAACAACGGCTGAAAAGCTGGGCAAGCCCTTTGAGTGGAGTAAGTTCATAGTCTCTTTTGGGGCTCTCTTTCATGATATCGGAAATATGATCCACAGGGATAAGCACTACCAGTTCAGTGTTCTTCTTGCCGAGCCTATAATAGATGAGCTTACCAAGAGATTTGAGAAAAAAGATTGGCTGCTTTTGAAGGCATTAACTCTGAACGCTATTTACACTCACGACGAGGCTGTTCCCTGCACTACTATTGAAGGAAGTTGCGTAACGATAGCGGATGGCTGTGATATGGAAGAAGGGAGAAGCAGACTTGCATATAAAAAAGATAAGGTTGACATCCACGCTGTTTCGGCCCTAGCCATTGACAGAGTTGAAATAGAGGAAGGCGACGAAGACACCCCTATCCTTGTGGAGGTGTGGATGAAGCACCTTGCCGGAATTTTTCAGGTTGACGAGATACTCACAAAGAAAGTTAGGAGCTCCCTCTTGAGCGGGAAAGTTAAAATTAGGATACACGCAGGAGAAGAGACCTTGGAAAAGGTGGTTTGATGTCTTCTCTCCTTTTAGCTTATGATGATTTAAAATACCTCCTGAACAGGGGTTACAGAAAGAAGTATGCCCTTGAGTTTGTTGCAAATCACTACAGACTTTCCCAGAAAGAGAGGCACTTTTTATTCAGATGCGTCTTTTCGGATGGAGAAATTGGAGAAAGAAAAGCTAAGCTTCTCCAGCCAGAGGATTTGGAAGGAAAAGTTCTTGGGGTTGATGGTTTCAACGTGTTGATAACTCTCGAGTCTCTTCTTGAGGGAAAAGCCATTCTGTGCGAGGATGGACTTTTAAGGGATCTCAAGCACCAAGGAGGGTACAAAATAAGCCCAAGAACTCCTCAAACGCTGGCTCTTCTAGTTGACTTTCTAAGAACTCTGGGTTTAAATGAAGTCCGGTTCTTCTATGATGCACCAGTGAGCAAAAGCGGTAAGGTTGCCGGGCTTACTAGAGAACTTTTAGAGGAACATAGCATTCCCGGAAAAGTCAAGTTATCTAAGGCTCCGGATCATGATTTGAAAGCTTTTGAGGTTGTGGTCAGTTCAGATATAGGCATAATCGAAAAAGTCCCCTTTGTAGTGGATTTGCCCCAAATGATAGCCGAGAAGAAAGGGTTGAAGTACTTATCCTTTATTGACGTTTTAAAAAATCCAGAATTGTTAAGACTTTAGCTTTTTGGACATTGGATAGCTTTGGGAAAATCCAAATAAGGCAAAGTTTATATCTTTTCTTTCCTATTCTTTTCCATGTTTGGGGAATATGAGCTAAAGACCCAGTTCATCAAGGTTGGCGATAAAAAAATCCACCTTCTTGAGGAAAAAGAAGGGGTAATCCGGTATAGGCGGGATGATGTAGAGAAGCTCATCAAAAACAACGGAGAAAAGCTTAAAGTTCTCCCTTCTCCAGCCCTCGGCTACGGTGTGAGGCTTCTCATGGTGAGGTTCAGAGAACCCGTTGTGATACCTCCTCGAGATTCAATAATGGGGTTTGTTGAGGCCCCGGTGGAAATTGATGTTAAGGTTGGTGACTTAAGCGTAGACCATTTCATAGTCGGAAAAGAGAAGTATGCTCTGTATGGTACGTTGGAAGCTGGTGTAGTCTGCCGCTATCACGTTAGTTCCTTTTACACGAAAGAGCCAGACGCAATGGGAATTGCAAAGCTTATAATCTCTAACCCCTCGCCTGAGTGGAAGTCTTTAGAGAGGATTGTAGTTCTAATACGGGGAACCTCGATGTACTATGAGAGCAGAAAAGCCTACTATCCCCTTGTAGTTGTCACGCTCAAAAACCACAATCCTGAGATTAACAACACAGGAAGGCCACCAAAAGAAGGGCTATCCGGAGTTGGACAGGGGTTATCTCTGCCAAACTTCCTAATGAGGTGGTGAGAATGAGCACAGTAAACACAACTTCCCTCTGGGAACAAGGCATACTCGGAGAGCGGGTCTTCCTCGCCCTAACTTTGGGCGCTGTTGTAAAAGCAGTTTTAGTCCTTGTGGTTGGAGTTATTATGGCAAAGCTCCTTAGGAAGTATCTTCTTAATTTCTCAAGGAGTACCAAGTACGTCTGGATAGTTAACGAGGACACTGCATCGACGCTCTATAATCTAATAGTGGTTATAGCTCTTGTTTATGCCTTTGATGCTCTTGGAGTTCTCTCCATCCCGGTTGCGGGTACTAAGCTGAGCAATCTCATCGCGGCATTTCTTGTGTTTTACTTCTCTTATATCTTCGCCAAAAAGTCAAAGGACTACATCATAATGCGATCTTCGAAGCAGAAGCTTCCAGAGGTTCAGCTCAAAGCGAAGCTCTTCTATTATACCATAGTTACACTCGCTTTCTTCCTTGCCCTCAATATCGCTGGATTTAGCGGGAAGCTGAGCACACTATTAGCTGCTGCCGGAATAACGGGTATCGTCCTTGGTTTTGCTTCGCAGACTGTTGTCTCAAACTTCATCTCGGGCATCTTCATGTACTTTGATAAGCCCCTTAAAATAGGTGACCCGGTAGAGGTGGCAGGCTACTCTGGAATTGTTCACGATATTAGAATTTTTTCCACAAGGATACGGACATGGGATGGTCTTCTGGTCAGAATTCCAAACGAAAAGCTCTTCAACAGCGATATAAAGAACCTACAAAAATATCCAGCCAGAAGAGTGGACATAATCGTAGGAATAGCCTACAAGGAGGACGCCCAGAGAGCCATAGACGTCATCAAGAAGACCCTTGAGGAGATGCCCTACGTTTTAGCAGAGCCAGAACCGGCGGTCTTTGTAGACAACCTCGGAGACAACAGCGTTAACATAGCCGTGAGAGCGTGGGCGCCGACTGAGAAGTGGTTTGACGTTAGGACGCAGATAGTCCAGAAAGTTAAGGAAGCCCTCGATAGGGAGGGCATAGAAATACCGTTCCCGCAGAGGGTGAACTGGTTCGCGGAGGAGCTGAGGGTAAAGGTGGAGAAGGACTGACCCAACTCCCCATTTTTCTATACTCAACTGGAGGATCTTTTGCCCTTTAAAGCCAAACGTTGGACAAGTTGGATGACATACTCAAAAGATCACGTTATCTTTAGTTTTTATTGTTAAACACTTCTACCACTTAAATATCATCAACACAATGATCAGGGCGTGTTTAGTTTCACCCCCTGTTATTTAAACAGTATTTGACTCTGAGGAGGATTTTCAGACCATAACACATTAC
>NZ_WHIZ01000024.1:0-26952 GCF_009372125.1 Thermococcus sp. 101 C5 | reverse complement strand
TTCTCCCAGTTGTGGAGGGTTGAGTAGTGAATGTTTGCTCCGAAGAATTTTCTGCCGTAGTGCTGGGCGTCTCTGAGGGGTAGGTTGTAGTATTGTTTAAAGAGGAGTATTGCCAGTATTGTTTTTACTGGAAATTTTTTGGATTTTGGCAGGTTCTTCAGCTTTCCTTCTGATTCGAAGTCTGCTAAAACGTCAAGAATTGCGAATGCCACGCTTTCAGGGTCTTTGAGTCTGTGATCCCATCTGGGGATCACGACAACCACCTGAAAGAATTCAGCAAAAACCCTAATAAAGGTTACTATAAACACGCCCCATTAAGGCGAAAAATTTATAAAGCGTCTGCAAGTGATTATCTACCGGGCTTGTGCGGTGGTAGTCTAGCCTGGCCCAGGACAGCGGCCTGCCACGCCGCGGGCCCGGGTTCAAATCCCGGCCACCGCACCACAATTTGTTCTTAAAGTTCTTTTGATGACCAAAACCCAAACTTCTAAAAACATAAAAAAAGAATCAGTGAGGCTGCAACTCAGTTATTGCATCCTTTAGAAGCTCTATTGCTTCCAGTTCCATTAGAAGTGCTCTCCTGATGCTGTAGAGTTTTGGTATTCCGAATTTCATTTTTCTAAGTACCTCTTCTAGAGTGTTGCACCTCCAGGCGTCCAGAATTAAGCTGGTGGCATTATTATGAAGCCCCAACGAAGTTTCTAAAGTTTCGTTATCAACACCCAGCGAAACTGCCCTCTCATATAGCTCATCAAATATGTCATGATACATGAGGAACCGCTCAGTCCATACACGGGCAATTAAAAGATAGGGATTCTCTTGGGGTTCTCTTTCTCTGATAGGGATAAATTCGGATCCGGGTGGTTTTATTGCCATCAACAGTATGCTGTCTACATAATCTCCCGCTGACCATCCTGCTGCTATGAGATTACCATTCGGCGCAATATCGATCGAGTGGATAACCTCTGTATGACCTTCATCGTATGCGTAATTCCACTTCACATTCCCCAAGCTATCCAAAACTAGAACCCATGCATCTCCTTCCGGTTTACCGAAGCTTTTAGTGAAGCCCGCAACTGCAATGTCACCGTTGGAGAGAGCCCTTACAGCATAGGCAAAGTCCATTGATTCTCCCCCAAATTGTTTTTCCCATTTTAGAGTTCCGCTACTAGATACTCTGACAATCCAAATATCTTCTAATGCATTTTCACTTTCTCCAGTTTGACCAACGACTATAATGTCTCCATTAGAAGCCGTAGAAACTGCATTGGCAACATCTAAGCTGTTTTTGTTGTAAGTATTTTGCCAGATCAGGTTACCATTCTCATCAAGCCTTAGAACCAAAAAATCCTTGGAATAATAGCTTCCTGATTCCCCCACCACTATAAGATCTCCGTTTGAAGCAATCGAAACTTCGTGAGCCACGTCATCCCCGTTCACATCAAAGGTCTTTTCCCACTTTACCGTGGCATTTTCATTGAGTCTAAGAGCCCATACGTCATTACCAGGGGATTCTCCTCCATCTCCTAGGTACTTCCCGTTTTCTCCACCTTCTGAAGACCCTCCGTATTTACTACCTACAACTATAACGTCTCCATTGGAAGCGATGGCAGCCCCATAGATAACCTCTGAGGAGCCCACGTAATAGGCACTATGCCATTTTTCGTTGCCTTCACTGTCAAATCTGGATATTGTTAGATGACTTGGAGAAAGAAATCCAAATGCATATCCTGCTGCTATAATATCGCCATTCGAAAGAACCTTAACAGCATAACCTATGTGACTGTAATTTAATGTTTGGTTCCACTTAAGAGTGCCATTCTCGTCGGTTTTGAAGATCAAGAACCTCTGGAAAAATGCAGAAAAGTACGTATGTCCCACCACTACTATATCACCATTTGAGGCAACATCAATGCCCCCTACGCCTTCAGAGAGCCAGAAATTATGGGTCTTATGCCAGAGGAGCTCATAATCCGTTGCCGCACTCACTTGTGGTATTCCAAAAAACATCCCAAGTAATAATACCAAAAAGAACGGGACCCCCAATTTTTCCAGCGTTTTCTTCATCTCGAGACCCTCCATCATCTCGACTGACATTATTAACAATACCACCACCAACCTCAAAGAAAAGAGCTGACGGCAGTATGTTAATAATATCATTTATATTTATGGAGTTATTGGTATAAAAACATTTGTTTTTGTCCAAGACAATATTTACAAATTTCTAGTGTGGGCAGTAGAAAAATTCCTCCACCGAGAATAGAAACAGTGTATCTTCAAAATAATAACTTAGAAGTTATACCTTCCAAGAAATTACCAGAAGCAAACTTAAGTTGAAAAGATAGAAGAAGATAATCACCCAGTGGCACCTTTTAAAGCGTCTTTGCACGCACATCTCCTGATCTTTGGAATGTACTCCACAGATTTCATTAAAAGGAGCTTAATTTCCTCGCTTTTTTGCTGCATGAGTTCCACAACTTCCGAATGGGTGAGCTTGGTCTTGCTTATGCCAGCGGCATAGTTGGTCACAATGGCAACACTCGCATAGCACATCTCAAGCTCCCTTGCCAAGATTGCCTCAGGAGATTGAGTCATCCCTACCACATCAGCACCGAGGATTTTCAACGCTCTAATCTCCGCCCTTGTTTCAAATCTGGGCCCTTCCATTGCAGCGTAAGTCCCTCTCGGGTGATAGCTGAAGCCTAACTCTTTGGCTGCTCTTATTAAAGCATCTCTAAGCTCTGGACAGTAGGGGTCGGTGAAATCAACATGAGCAACGAACTTCCTTTCATGGGGTGAATCTTCTCCATCATAGAAAGTATAAACCCGGTTTTTTGTAAAATCAATGAGCTGGTCAAGTATAACGAAATCCCCCGGCTTCATGGCTTCGTTTAGGGATCCAACTGCAGAAGTTGCGAGTATCCTCTCGACGCCGAGCTCATGCAACCCCCATATGTTGGCGCGGTAGTTTATCTTGTGCGGTGGAACGCTATGCTTTTCTCCGTGCCTTGCCAGAAAGGCTATTTCTTCGCCCTTATACGTCCCAATTTTCACCTTAATGTCCCCATAGGGGGTTTCAACTCTTTTCTCTCTTATGTTTTCCAAGAGCTTTGGATCGTAAACTCCAGAGCCACCTATTATTGCTATCCTTACCACAAGCATCACCGGAAAAAGTTGGAAGAAAAGAATTTAAAGCTAATGTCCCTGCTTGGATTCCTCTTCCGCTGTAAGTTTTAGAATCTTAATCAGTATCTCCGCCAAAAGCCGTGAGTTCCATTTTAAATCTCTAACGTGTTCTACCGTTTCTATGGCCCGATCCAGGTCGTTCTCCTTTAGGTAACCCAAAGCAATTTCTCCAAATGCCAAGGAGCGTAAATAGTCATTCTGCATTCTGTTTGCATATTTTAGGGCATTTTCTTTTTCTCCGACCCTTGTTAAAAATGCCACTACCTTTACCTGCACGCTCTCATCAGGTATTCTCTCCGCAATCCTCTCCACCAGCTCGATGTATTCTCTCGTCGGAGATTTTATTAAAATGTCCAGCAGTTTCTTTGCAGCGATTACTAATTCTTCCCCTCTCAGGAGTTCAAAGAACTTTGAAACATGCTCGGGAGACTCAACAAGCTCTTCCACAATCTCGCTGATGAACCTCTCTCTGTTTTCCTCGATCGTGTTAAAGATGTCCAGGGCATTTGTGATTTCTCCGCTCTTAATGTGATATTTTATTATCTCTGATTTCGCCATTGAGCTCCAGGGTTCTTCAAGCAACTCTTTTGAGACTTTAATTGCCTTAGCAAGCTGACCTTCGGACAGATATCCTTTGATGATTGGAATAAGCATGCTATTTCTCACTTTATCGTCTTTGATTTTCATCGCATAAGAAACAGCTAAATCGTAGAGCTTGAGTTTTAACGCAGCTTCTACCATCTTTTCCAGCGCACTATTCCGTGTTTTAGAAGGCATGCGCTCGACTAGTTCGAGAACCCTGTCAAAAACTCCTATAGCAATGGCTTTGTTTGTTTCCCCCAAATAAGTGGCAATTTGAATAAGCAGAAAAGTAAGTTCAGCAGCATCTTCAATTTCCTCTGCAGTCTCTAGGGCTTTTCTAAAGGCATCTTTGTACTTTTTGTTGCCCATGCGAAAAAGTTCGACTCCGATATTAGCGTATGTAAGTGCCCTAATTTTTGGATCCGCTATTATCCCGACGAGATCAAAAATATCATTAATCACGGCATCTTTCATTGTTCCTCATCATAGAAAATTGGACAAAGAAATATTTAACCGTTTTGACGATTTTTATTTTACAGCCATAAAACAAAAGACGGAAAGAAATTCGTCAAAAAACGAACTAGCTAAGTTCGTCATAAACTACACTAACAACCTCGCCATCATCTAATGACACGAAGCTAACCTTCATTTTTTTGCCAGTTTTAGGATCCACTACAACAAAATCAGGCTTCTTAAGGTACTCGCTTGAAGGAACGCGCCAGACATCGTCGTAATGAAGTTTTAGTTCTTTCATGAACTTCTTTAAATCCTTTTTAATTATCGTTGACATAGACATCACCACTATATTATACAACTTCAAAGTATAAAAGCCTTTCTAATCGATGCTTGTCAAGGATAGTATCGTCAGATGTCTATATGCACACCATGCTTCCGTGAGGAACCCCCAATTCCCTTGCTACCGGGCGGCACTTCGCCTTCAGAAGATAAAAGACGCGCTTATCGTTAATTTCACTGAGGGTCTCAAAGTTCCCCTGTCCTTTTGCAATAATGACGTCGGCTTTTTCAAAAATCCCCATAAATTCTTCTGAGACCTCTCCAAATGGAACACCCACAATCCTAGAACCCGTTGAAATTATCGTCCCGATTTCATCGAGTTTAGCCGCTTTTAAATCTTCTACTGTGGCATCGTTTATTATCGGAGCTTCCTTTCCGGCAATGTAGATTTTCAGGTGAGGAAAAGCTTCTTGAACCTTTCTCAAGAATAGCCTGTCAAAGTATATCTCCCCGCAGTTGTCGGTAAGGTACAGCAAGACCTTGGCGTTTCCAAGTTTTTCAAAGAGCTCTTCAGAGCGGTCTATGTAGAGGTCTTCTTTAATGAGCCTCATTATATCTTCTTCAATCTTTTCTGGCGAGTATCCAACGGCAAAGTCGATTACGTTGCCTACTATCGCAAGCTTTAACGCCGTTTTAAGGTCAATTTTCATGATTTTCTCAATATCATTTAGAACTCTCTCCGCTAACCTATTGGAGGTCTCTTTGTAGGCTTTAAATGGGTCCTGAACTCTAAGGAACGCATAGAGATCAAAAAATATTTTGCTGGAAACTATAGCGGGTATTGAGTCTTCTTCAAACTTCCCCATAAGTTTTGCGCTGAAAACAGCAGCTTTCTTTCTTTTTGCTAGATCTTCGGTGCTCATTTCAATTATCCTCTGGCACTGATTCGCGATACAGGTAAAACATTCGTAGTGTATCTTCATACCTACCCCCCTCAAGGTTCGCAATAGGTTTAAAAAGCGTTAACCGAACATTTGTTCGGTGATGATCATGGAGGTCATAGACAAGGCAAAATTTGGAAGATTTCATTATATCCTCCTAGCAATTCTCGGAACGGTATGGGCATTTATAGCAGTAAATACTCTCTCTGTAAGCTTTGTAATTCCTTTGTTAAGCAAAGAACCTGCATTTCAGGGTAGCTTAAGCAAGCTCGGAGCCATGGGGTCCGCGGCATTATGGGGGATGCTCTTCGGAGCATGGTTCTTCGGAACAGTTGCCGATTATATAGGAAGGAAAAAAGCCCTAACCATTGCAGTTTCGCTGTTTGGATTGGGAAGCATCGCAAGTAGCTTTGCCAATAGCTTAAATCAGCTCATAGTCCTCAGGTTTATAGTAGGGCTTGGACTGGGAGGAGCTTTACCGGTTGCAAGCTCCTACTTTGCCGAATTCATGCCTGCAAAAGTTAGAGGTGCAATGATATCTATATTAGAAAGTTTCTGGGCGATTGGTACCATAATAGTAGGAATAGTTGCAATCCTCTTAAAAGCCAGCTGGAGAAGCATTCTCCTGTTTGGAGGAAGTGTATTGCTGTTGCTCCCGATAATACTCTGGATTCCGGAGTCCCCGAGGTTTTTGGCCCTTAAAGGAAAAACCGAAGAGGCTAATAGGATTGTAGAGCGGATATTCGGTAGAAAAGCGGAAATCAAGGTGCAAGAGGGTAAGCAAGTAAAGATAACGATAATCGAGCTCTGGACAAAATATGGCAGAATAACGCTAATGCTGTCAATTGCATGGTTCAGCATAGCCTTCGCTTACTACGGCTTCTTCATATGGCTTCCAAAGTTTCTGGCAACAACTTTGAATATAACCGTCTTTAAGAGCTTTCAGTACTTTCTAATAACCGCCACAGCCCAGTTACCAGGATACTGGAGCGCAGCTTATCTTCTCGAAAAAATAGGAAGGAAGAAAACGCTCTCCACTTATTTGTTGCTATCTGGCTTAGCGGGAGTCATGTTCTACCACTATGCAAGCTCAGGAAACGTTAATATGATACTCACAAGCGCGATTCTCTTCAGCTTTTTCAATCTTGGAGCATGGGGAGCTATATACGCCTACACTCCCGAACTTTATCCAACAGAAGTCAGAGGAACGGGAACAGGATGGGCAGGAGCAATGGGAAGAATCGGAGGGGGATTGGCCCCAATATTGGCCGGGAAAATTATGGAAACCTCAACTGCAGGAGCAGCAGTGCTTATAATGGCCGTGATCTCAATTATGGGAGCTTTGGATGTCCTTGTCCTCGGAAAAGAAACTAAAGGAGAGGAACTAGTATAACTGCTCAAGGAATGCAAGCTCCTCAACTATTGGCCTTCTTTTTCTTTTTTCGAGCTCCTTTGTGTAAAGATAATCATAAAGCCACAGTAGTATGTCCATTTCTCTCACCTCCTTTCTTTTTTAGGTTCTCGCTCGGATATTGCTAAATTAATTTCCTTTAAAAACATTTTCAGCCCTTTTTTAGCTATGGATGAGCAGTAAAATGCAAAACTCCTTGAAAAGGAGCCAGGTGATCGTTTTCAAAGTTTAATGTACATATATGATCAGTTAAAGCGACTTTCCAAGGGTTTCTTTTCCTAAATGAACTCATAAATACATAAATTGGAGAGCTAAGGATTATAAACCTAAGGACAGCTTTTTCATATGGTGGAGAAAAATGGTATTAGACAAGCTCGGTCAGTCACTCAATAACGCCTTAAGAAAGCTTGCGCGTGCAAGTACTGTTGATGAAGCTCTTGTGAGAGAGGTAGTTAGAGACATTCAGAGAGCCCTACTTACGAGTGACGTTAATGTACGTCTGGTTCTCGATCTTACCAAAAAAATTGAGAAGAGAGCCCTGGAAGAAAAGCCGCCGGCTGGAGTTTCTAAAAAGGAGCACATAATTAAGATAGTTTATGAAGAGCTGACAAACTTCCTGGGAAAAGAAGCAAAGCCAATAGAAATAAAAGAAAAGCCGACTGTTCTCCTAACCGTTGGTATTCAAGGATCAGGAAAAACAACAAGCATAGCAAAGCTTGCGAGGTATTTCCAAAAGCATGGATATAAGGTTGGCTTGGTATGTTCAGATACCTGGCGCCCTGGTGCTTATTTCCAGCTAAAGCAGCTGGTGGAGCCTTACGGTATTGAGGTTTTTGGAAATCCCGAAGAAAAAGATGCCGTGAAGCTTGCCAAAGAGGGAGTGGAGTACTTCAAAAAGAA
Source organism: Thermococcus sp. 101 C5 (assembly GCF_009372125.1). Classification (NCBI taxonomy): domain Archaea; kingdom Methanobacteriati; phylum Methanobacteriota; class Thermococci; order Thermococcales; family Thermococcaceae; genus Thermococcus; species Thermococcus sp. 101 C5. The sequence goes on along the minus strand of NZ_WHIZ01000024.1, from coordinate 19,197 downwards.
GGGCGTTGATATTATCATAGTGGACTCCGCAGGAAGGCACAAGGAAGAGAAAGGACTCATAGAGGAAATGAAGCAGATAAGCGAGGCGATAAAGCCCCACGAGGTTATCCTCGTAATCGATGGAACTATTGGGCAGCAGGCGTATAATCAGGCGCTGGCCTTTAAGGAGGCAACTCCTATAGGGTCGATAATTGTAACCAAGCTAGACGGTTCAGCCAAAGGGGGAGGGGCTCTTTCCGCTGTTGTAGCAACTGGAGCCCCAATAAAGTTCATTGGTGTTGGTGAGAAGATAGATGACTTAGAACCTTTTGATCCAAAGCGCTTTGTTTCAAGGCTCTTAGGATTGGGGGACATTCAAGGGTTGCTGGAGAAGTTCGAGGAACTTAGCAAGGAGACTGAATTCAAAGAAGAAGACGTTGAGAAGTTCTTGAGAGGGAAGTTTAACCTCAAAGACATGTATGCTCAGTTAGAGGCTATGAGAAAAATGGGGCCACTCCAGCAGATACTGAAGATGATCCCGGGAATGGGTTATTCTATCCCAGACGAAGTAATTAAGGTGAGTGAAGAAAGACTGAAAAAATTCAAGGTAATTATGGATTCCATGACTGAAGAAGAGCTCGAAAATCCCGAGATAATAAACTACTCAAGGATCAAGAGAATAGCAAGGGGTTCTGGCACTAGCACAAAAGATGTAAAAGAACTGCTCAACCAGTATAAACAGATGAAAAAATTCTTTAAGGGTATGGACAAAAGAAAATTGGCTAAGATGGCCAAGAAGTTTAACTTTGGAGGGTTGGGCATATGATGGAGGCATTTATTTTAATTATTGTAAAGCCCGGAAATGAAGACCTGGTATATGAAAAGCTGAAGGACGTCCCCCAAGTGAAGGAGATATACAAAGTCTATGGAGAATACGACATAATCATAAGAGTCGAAGTTAATGACATTAAAGAGCTGGACAAATTCCACGATGAGGTTCTAAGAAAAATAAATGAGATAGAGATGACCGAAACACTAATAGCAAGCTCTTACGGGAGCTGAGGTGATAAAAAGGTGGAGAAGAGGTGGGTAGCGACAATAAATTTGGAAACCCTGCAGATTAAAAGCGATCCCTCTTTTAAATTTAAATGCCTCCAGTGTGCCAACTGCTGCATAAACCTTGAGATACCCCTCAGAGATGAGGATATAACAAGAATAGAGGATTTGGGATTTAACGCGTGGGAGTTCGTGGATTATGAGAAAATGTTCTACAGGGGAGATAAGTTTTTGGGATACGGACTTAAGAAAAGACCGTTTGACGATGGCTGTGTCTTCCTTGGGGAAAATGGAAAGTGCAAGATCTACTCCAAACGCCCATTGGCATGTAAGCTTTACCCCTTTATTCTAATCAAGCACGGACTCGTTATCGAGGTGTACGTAAAGGAAGATCCGTTCTGTAAGGGGGTTAATCATCCAGATGGAGAGCATATAGATTTAGATTTTGTCATGCGGTATTTTGGTGAGGTAATTTCGGAATACCGGCAGAAAATGGGAATCTCCAATCACCAGAATAAACCAGCAAATCTTATAATTTGAGCATAAACCGAAACCTATTTATACATTTTCTTGTCAATATTATCCCACCAGCAGGAGGTGGGAGCTTGAGTCAGATAGAGGCAGTTAAAGAGAAACTCCGTGTCATCAGGATTTTAAGGCTCTTAAAAAAGAGCTATACATATGAAGAACTCTCAAGGATCACTGGGCTTCCAATAACGGTGCTCAACAGATACGTAAGGGGAAAAGTCCTTCCAAGCACACAGCGTGCCAAAGAGCTAATAAAGGTTCTCTCCCCATACGTAAACCTCGAGGAGGAAGTTAAGAGGAGGATAGTCTTTGATAAGCATGGACTGTTTGACAACTTGAAAATTCTAAGTGATACGGATCTGATGAGCCTTGTTGCAGAGAACGTTGCCTCAAGGTACATGGAGATGGACATAGACAAAATACTAACGGCGGCTACGGATGGAATCCCTCTGGCAATTCACATCGGAAACGAACTTGGGGTAGATGTCGTCTACGCAAAGAAGAAGAAAGAAGTTGGAGTGGAAAAGTTTTACGAGGTAAATTATGTCTCAAGCTCTTCAGGAAGCGTTATGACGCTGTACCTCCCTTCTTGGGCAATTAAAAAGGGAGAGAGGGTTTTAATAGTTGACGATGTTGTGAGGAGTGGAGAAACCCAAAGGGCTCTCATAGAGATGTGCAAGCAGGCAAATGCAACACCTGCAGGAATGTTCTTCCTTATAAGTGCCGGCAATGCAATAGACAGGATAAAAGAGGAATACAACATCCCCGTGGACGTTATGGTAAAGCTTTGACTTTTATTATTTATTTGGAGGACTTAATATGGAAAATTTGGAGAATGAAGACAGGTTTATGATATACAATGTGGCTGGAAAGAGCATAATGGTGGAGGCAAAGCTCGGGGAGGAGTTTGACTTTATCCGCAGTGAGAAGGAATGTGGAGAGAGATTGGAGCTACACGGCGTTATAAAGGTTGTACCCCCTCAAGAATATCGAAAAGTTCTAAAGGCAACGCTAAACGAAAATGAAGAGTTTCAGGTCATAGAAACTCTAAATCCAATTCCCCTGATATTTGAAGGCACGGTGAACGGAGAAAAAGTAAAGTTGCCCGCTGAAACTGTGCAAAACTTGGCGAAAAGATTTGTGAGGAATTTCCTAGACCTCTAGCGTTAAATCTTCCTTTACTATGTCCATTGCGACGTGGGTGTAAGTTTTTTCCACACCATCTATCCTCAAAAGCTTCTTGACAAACCTGTTCATATCCTCTCTTCCCCTGAATTTTGCGATGACTATTATATCGTATTCCCCCGTAACATCGTAAACACAAGCAACATGGGGATCTTTGGCTATTTCCCTCTCAATCTCAATTATCCTCTTTCCCTGAGCTTTAACCCCGATTATCGTCGTAAGGTCATAGCCAAGTTTAGCGTAATCTAATTTTGGAGCAAACCCTCGGATAATCCCCTCTTCTTCAAGCCTCTTTATTCTGTTATACACCGTTCCCACAGCAACTCCCACTTTTTTCGCTATCTCCCTATATGAAAGTCGGGCATCTTCCTGAAGAATAGAGATTATTTTTCTGTCCAGCTCATCCACCATCAGCCACACCAGAGAAAGTTTTGAAGGGAAGTTTAAATACCCTTTGATTTCCGTTAAACTATTTTGTTTAACAAAAGATTTATAAGCCAAAAATGGGCGATAAGAAACGGGAGTGGACCGGTAGCCTAGCCAGGATAGGGCATCGGCCTCCTAAGCCGAGGGTCCGGGGTTCAAATCCCCGCCGGTCCGCCATAAATTTGCTCTGTTCTGGAACTTTCTGATGCTATTATCAAGAACTCCTATTGAAATTACAAAAACCGTTGAAAGTGCTGTTCTCAGAAAAGAGAAAAAGTTATAAGAGCAGTATAGAGTTTGTCTCAGGTGTGATGGCCTTCATCACCCTTCAGTGCCGGGCCTCGACCATCATCGACGTGTATACATTCTCCAGCAAAGCTTAAAGAGTTTCGGGCTTTGGGTTTTCCCTGCTTCACCAGAGATTCATAACAGCATTCTCTTCAGAGTGTTTAACTCCTTCTCATCCCATGCTTTTTCATCGAGAACAACTATCAAAGCGCCCTCATAAGAAAGAACATAATCTCTGACTGACGCTATCATCTTTGCAACTGCTTTAAAGTCGTTATAAACCCTGAGAAATTCAAGACCCTCAAGCACAACAACACCTTTAACTCCTTTGTTCTTGGCTTCCGTGAGGTATCTAAAAACGAAGTCGGTTATTCTGTATAAATCCGTAGGATAAATGACGTTTTCTCCCTCAATCGTGCTGAATTTGTAAGTGGTCCATCCTTCTGGCGAATTCAGACCCCTCATGAATGCGAGCACTGGATAGTCTTTTAAGCTCTCTTTCAAGTTCTCAAATCCCTCCGGGGATTCCAGATGAACTCCTCTTAATTCTGGAGTTTCGATGGTGGCTTGGGGAATTGTTTTGAAAAACCTCTCGCTGAAAATAATCTTATAGTATGAGAAGAAAGCTAAAAATGAAAACGATAAGACTCCCAACGCAGCATAGGGAGAAAGTTCAGCAATTTCTCCACGAAATATGGGGTAAAGGGAAGTCATGAGAGACCCAAAGGCAAACAATAAACCCATAATAACTATATTCCTGCCGTGAGTTCTTTTAAGGGATTCGACAAAAACAAAGGTAGCAAAGAGTCCAAAAATCCCGCCAATGACAAAACCGTCTTCAGGCTCAGTTTCTATAATGCTCTCGGCAATGCCAAAAACCATTACGGTAAGGGGGATCAAGTAAAGGGTCCTGAGGCGTAAGATACTTATGTTTCCATGCTCCTCTTTTAAAACTCCAAGAATGCCCAGAATTAAAAATCCCTGGGATAACCTGCAAAAACGTTTGCCCAGTGTAGAGTAAAGAAAATACTAGATGTCACGGCTGCTATTGAAAAAAACCATGCGAGACCAAAAAATAGAGGAGATTTTCTTTTGCTTTTTAGAGATACATAGAGAAACAGTAATCCATTTAGGAAACCCACTGAACTAAAGCCGTAAACAAAAGTCTCAGTAATGTCCAATGTACCACCCCAAATTACTAAATAGCGTTTTAAACATATAAAAGTTATGCTTGTCCGTTTCGACAAAGTTAAAAAGCTCCGTGCTCATGATTCCCCGGTGATAGCAGTGATCAGGATTAAGGTTATTGGAAGGAAAATAGAAAAGGAGATAGAGTATCAAAAAGGCATGAAGGTCAAAGATGTTCTTAGAGAAGTGGGATTCAACACGGAAAGTGCCATAGCCAAAGTAAATGGAAAAGTAGCCCTGGAAGACGACCCAGTAAAGGATGGCGACTATGTAGAAGTAATCCCGGTTGTTTCGGGAGGTTAAAAAGAAAGGAAAAATCATCCAAGCCTTTCTTTCATAAACTTCTCCAGGTTGTCCATGGCTTCTTCTAACACTGGAACCGGAGCTAAGAATATTGAACGGAAGTGCATTTCGCCACCTTCGCCAAAGCCGGAGCCGTGGACAAAGAGCACATGGGCGTTGTGGAGGACATCAAGGACGAACTCTTTGTCGCTCTTCCATGGACCTTCCTCAATCTTGGGGAATATGTAGAACGCTCCCTGTGGCTTCTGGGTGCTTATTCCGGGCATCTCATTAAGGCGCTTGTAGATGTAGTCTCTTCTCTCTTTCAGCTTTGCCATGTATTCCTCGAGATAATCCATTGGGCCCCTAAGGCCAGCGATTGCCGCTTTTTGAGCCGGAGTGTTTGGACAGAGCCTCAATCTCGCGAGCTTCCCTATTGCCTCCCTAACTTCAGCAAGCTTATTCTCTGGATCCACGAAGTACATATAGCCCAATCTCCATCCCGTCGCAAAGTAAACCTTTGAGAGACCGTTCATGACTATTACGGGCACATCCTTTGTTAACGAGCCCGGAGAAACGTGCTTTCCTTCATAAGTCATAAGGTCGTAAATCTCATCGCTTATTACTGGCAGACCATACTCACCGGCGAGGTCTATTATCTCCTGAAGGGTCTTCTTTTCATAGAGGGCTCCAGTGGGGTTGTTTGGGTTTATAACAACTATTGCTTTCGTTTTTTCGGTTATCTTTTTCCTCATGTCATCTATATCAGGCTGCCAGCCCTCTTCTTCAATTGTCCTGTAAGCCTTAGGAACACCACCGTAGAACTTCACAAGCCCAACGTATGGCGGATAGCTCGGCCCGGGGATTAGTATCTCCTCGCCCCCATCAATAAGTGCCCCAAAAATGAACTGCAATGCCTCGGTAACGGCAGCTGTAACCTGGACATCCTCTGGAGTAATGTCCACGCCGTTCTTTTTCTTTTCCCTCTCCACGATAGCCTCCCTGAGCTCTCTTTCTCCCTCACTGTCACTGTAATAGTTGTGACCTTCCATTATTGCTTCGCAATATGCCTTTTTCATGTGTTCCGGTGGTTGAAAATCAAACTTTACCGGGTCACCTATGTTTAGCTTGATAATCTTTATTCCCTGCTTTTCAAGCTCCCTTGCGGGCAGAACAACATCTCTAATAGCATATTCAATACCCAATGCCCGTTTTGATGCCTTAATCATCAGCGACACCTCCGTAGGAATCAGAGAAATGTTGTTTTACAAGCATAAAAATTTTTCCTAGCATAGGGCTTCACGTTTTTGGGATAGCTTTAAAAGAAGGAAAGCGTAGCTACTTCAGGCGATGACGATTAGCAAGCATGCTGAGGAGTGATGACGTGAACACCCTCCGAGCCCTTTTCTAACCCTAGGCAATATCGGAAATAAAAATTGCAAAATCAAAAGAGCGCCCCGTACTTGTAGAATATCTGGCAGGTTCCTTCATAGGAGACCATACACGGCCCAACCGGGTTTCTTGGAGTACACTTCTTTCCAAAGAGGGGACATTGCGTTGGCAACGCCAGTCCCCTAAGCACTGCCCCGCATATGCATCCCTTCTCCAGATCGGGCAGCTCTGGAGGCTTTACCCTGTAAAATGTTCTTACTTCATAATCCTTATACTCTTTTTTGAGCTCCAACCCACTTTTTGGTATTACACCCAAAGCTCTCCACTTTGCATCAACGACATCAAAGAGAGCCTCTATCGTTCTCTGAGCCTCAACGTTGCCCTCGTATTTCACAACCCTCGTGTACTGGTTTTCTATTTTTGCCTCTCCCTTTCTTATCATTCTCAAGAGCATGAATATTCCCATGAGAAAATCAACCGGCTCAAATCCCGCAACTACCTGGGGAACTCCATATTCTTTTGTTATGTACTCCCATCCTTTCACGCCGATTATTGTCGAAACGTGTCCAGGGTCTATAAGCCCATCAAAAACCGTCCCTTGTTTAATCAACGCCTCAACCGCTGGAGGAGTTAAGCGGTGAACTGAATATATTTTGAAGTTCTCTATTCTCTTCTCTATAACCTCCTTTAGTATGCCCGCAGCGGGAGCAGTTGTGGTTTCAAACCCCGGAGAAAAATGAACCACCAGCTTGTCCTTCTCTTTAAGTGCTATCTTATAGGAATCGTAAATCGAGTAAACAACTCTAACATCAAACCCCTCACTTTTCAGATCGGCAAAGCTTCCCACTGCTGTGGGGATTTTATACATGTCCCCAAAGGTCGTGAGGATTATCTCCTCTCCCTCTTCTTTCGCTTTGCGCATTATCTCCATCATTGCCGCAATGTCCTCTGCAGGAGTTATACAGACGGGACATCCGGGACCGCTCATAACTTTAACGTTTTCGGGAAGAAGAGACCTTATTCCACTCCTCGTCACGGTGTCTTCATGAGTACCACAAACGTGCATCAGCTTTACTTCCCTGCCTATTCTCTCCGCCTCTCGTTTTATCCCTTGGAGGATCTTCTGAGCTAACTCTCTATCCTGAAAAATCGAGAGTTCCATGTTCACTCCTCCACGAGTTTCATGACCTCTTCCCAGGCTTTCAAACTCTCAAGGGCAGCTTTTTCATCCAGTTTTTCAATGGCAAATCCCGTGTGAACTATAACGTAATCGCCAACTTTAACATCCTTAACAAAGTCTATGCGTGCTTCTCTCCTAATCCCGCCAAAATCAACTATTGCGACGTTATCTTTAATTTCAACTACCTTAGCAGGCATTGCCAAACACATTTTTCCCCACCTAATAAAAACTACAGGAGGAGGTCTTTTAATTCTTTTTGAACCTAAGGTTGCTCACGGATTTGTGCATCACAAAAGACCTATCTCGACCAAAGTCCTCTCTATCTCCTCAAGGGCTTTTTCGTCAAGAGGCAAAGCCGGCATCCTTGGATAACCCACTTCAAAGCCGAGCATTCTCATAGCCTCTTTTATAGCACTTATCTGGTTGTACTTCTTGACAACAACCTCGTTGAGGTAGTTTATCATGAGCTGGAGCTTTCTTGCCCTTTCATGCCTTTTCTCAAGAAACGCATTGTAAAGCTCAACGCAAAGTCTCGGTGCGACGTTTGCAACCGCAACAACAGCTCCATGTGCTCCCAACATCCATGAGGGATACATAACATCGGCTGTTCCAGCCAAGATGCTTATCTTGTCCCCAACACGCCTTATGAGTTCTGTTATTCTTCCTATTGACCCGCTTGAGTCCTTTATCCCAACGATGTTGGAGTGCTCCTCCACAAGCTTCTCGACTACATCCAGATCTATGTTGATTGTGGTAAACTTTGGAACGTTGTAGAGCAAAATTGGAGCCTCTACCTCGTAGGCAATTCTGGAATAATGAGCGAAAAGCTCCCTTTTGTCGGGCTTGAAATAATATGGCGGAGCTATCAAGAGGGCATCCACTCCCATGTCCCAGGCTTCTTTTGCAAGTCTTATCGTTTCCTTGGTAGAGTTCTCCGCAACGCCGGCTATAACTGGAACCGGAGACTCATCCTTCACAATCTTAAGAACCCTGAGCTTTTCCTCAAAGCTCAAATAGGGGAATTCTCCATTGCTCCCTAAAGTCACCAGGCCGTTTAAACCAGCATCTGCAAAGTAATGGACGAGATCGCGCAACATTTCTTCATTTATCTCTTCTTCATCATCAAATGGGGTTATATGAGGAACAAAAACTCCTTCAAACATAGGCATCAATTTAAAAGGGGGCTTTACCTAATTAAACCTTGCGGTGAGAGGAATGAGATGTCTGGTGGTTGGACATTTAACCCACGACACCATAGTAAAAGATGGAAGGAAAACCGAGAGAATCGGCGGCGGGGCATATTATTCATCCCTTGCACTCTCAAAGTTCTGCGAAGTTGTGGTTCTAACCAAAGTAGGAAAGGACTTTCCAGTTGAGTGGCTTGAAGAGCTCGAATCTTACGGAATATCAACGATAATAATTCCCTCTGAAAAAAGCACAACTTATGAACTCCTCTATCTAGATGGAGAAAACAGACATCTTAAGCTCCTCTCCAAGGCCGATCCCTTCACCCTTGATGAAATCCCCCAAGAAAAGTTCGACATAATACTGTTCAATCCCGTTGCAAATGAGATTCCTCCAGAAGCGTTGAGCCTTGTAAAAGCCAAAAACGTCGCCACAGATGCCCAGGGGTTTATTAGGGACTTTGAAAACGGGAGAGTTGTGTTAAACGAGATAAACGGGGAGTTTTTAAAAAATGCTCATATTGTCCACGCAGATGCCAATGAGTTCCAGCACATAAAGAACTTAAATCCAGGCGATATTGACGTCCTTCTAATCTCAAACGGAGCCGAGCGGGGCGTAGCGTACTATAAAGGGGATAAATACATTTATTCTCCTCTTAAGATTGATGTTGTTGACCCCACCGGAGCTGGAGACGTTTTCCTGGCAAGCTTTGCATATTTCTACATGGACTGCCCATTTATTCAAGCCCTAAAGAGAGCGAATGCCTTTACGGCGACGTTTTTGGAGAGACGAACAATTGACTTCCCCATTGCTGAAGCCATGGAAAAGGCTAAATTTGTAAAAGTAGAAAAAGCAAACACCGATGAGGAAACGTCAGCACGCTGATGAATGATGAGAAGGGACTTAGCCGAGGTGAGACTATGGAGCGATACGTCCTCCTTCTAAAAGCCCCTAAGGGATACAACATAAATCCAATCAAGGAAGATATAGAAAAGCTCATACAAACCAAATATCCAGAGGTTAAGGCCGAGCTTCATAGGTGCATAGGCTTAACCGTAGACCTCGTAATACTGCACAAAGATGGCATAGTGCTCATAAAGAGGCGCAATGAGCCGTATAAGGGCTACTGGGCACTGCCGGGAGGATTTGTAGAGTATGGGGAGAGAGTAGAAGATGCTGCCATAAGGGAAGCAAAGGAGGAAACCGGGCTGGATATCGAGCTTTTAGACCTTATAGGTGTTTACAGCGATCCGAAGAGAGACCCGAGGGGACATACGGTTACAATAGCGTTCTTAGCCAAAGGGAGGGGAAAGCTGAAAGGAGGAGACGATGCGAGCGAGGCAAGAGCCTTCACTCTTGATGAGGTATTGAAACTAAAGCTTGCCTTTGACCACGAGAGGATTATAGAAGATGCATTCCGTGTTTTTAGGTGATTATAATGATAGACAAAGTTGAGTTTGGGAGAATAAGCGTGAATGGAAAAGAATACTCTCACGACATCGTTATCTACCCCTCGGGAAAAGTTGAAAGGCGCAAAAAGGGGATTTCAAAAGAAAAACACGGGACAAGCCACAAGCTCGACCCGGAGGAGCTGAAGGAGTACTTAAAAGAAGACTTCGAAGTTCTCGTCGTTGGAACGGGCATCTATGGAATGCTTTCACTCCTTCCAGAAAGCAAGAAGCTAATAGAGGGAAAAGAAGTAATCGAAAAGCCCACTCCTGAGGCGGCAAAAGTCTTCAAAGAGCTCAGGAAGAAGAGAAAAACACTGGGGATATTCCACATCACCTGCTGAGCCTTCCAAGGAGGAATGCCAGAGTTAAAGACGTCAAAAGGGCTATCAGTTCGCTTTCAATTACATTAGCGCCTACAAAAATCGGAAGGGCAATGATGCCGAAAACTATACCGACAATTATGAACATGAGGATTATCTGCGGCCATCTAAGCTCGGGAATACCAATCTCTTCTCCCTTATACCTGAAAAAATAAAGCATCGTTATGGAAGACGCTATAAACGGAAGGAAAAGAGCATAGGGCAATAAAACAAAAGCCTCTGAGCCATAAAAAACGCCAAGAGCTACCAAGGAAAGTCCCAAGAATGTCGGAATAAGGGCCATCGACATAACTTTTGCAATGACAAAGTCTCTCTTTTTTATGGGGAGAGTCCTGAGGAAGTCCAAATTCTTTCCCTCAACTTTGAGAACTGCATCAGCACCCGGAACGGAAAAAAGACCGATCATAAAAAGCACAGGCAAGAGATCTTCTAATCCCAATTCCCCCCTCTGAAGTGCAGATACAAGTGTTTGGAAAATTACGTAGATGGGGAAAAGAAAAGCTACAAGCATCGCCGGTTTTCTAGCGAATATCTTGAAATCTTTTAAAACCAAAGCTAAGATTTTGCCCCTTAGCGATGCCCTGAACTTTGAGATGCTGCGCCTTTCCGAAACCACAGGGGGTTCGAGAATCTTTTTCCATACTCCTTTGAGGGTTAGATGATACACGAGTCCAAAGATACTCAAATAAGCAAGAAAAAGTGCCATACTTCGCAGAGGGTCAAAGATAGAGGAGACGACAAAAGGATACGCAATAAAGTACTTTTCCACTATTCCAGCAACCTGTTCAGAGTGCTCCCTTATGTAGTACTGAAGGTAGTTCATCATCATGAACATGCCTATGAAGAGCAGGAACATCACGACCCGGGCAAAGCTCTTCAAAAAATGCCCTCTTCCTGCCCTTTGATGTATCCTGAGAGAGAAAAAGTTAACCAAGAGCAATCCAAGCGTGTGTCCCAAAAATAACCCTAGCAGCAGCCAGAGGACTGCAAGAAACCCCGATAAAGGATATTTCACCATAAGGAAGAGCGCACTTGGGAGGACTGTAGCTAAGGAAGGAGAAATTTCAAGAAGCAAAAGACCGCTGAGATATCTGGAGCCCATTTTTATTGGGAGGAGCTTTAAAGGCTCAAACAACCCCACCGAAAGAACATAGGAGGTCTGCACTGCAGTAACGTACATCGCGAATACGAATGGTATCAACGCAAGGGATACCATTAGAGAAGAAAGAACCAGCTTCTCATTGGTAAAAGCAAAGATAGACGCCATCAACAAGCCAAATGGAAGGAAACCAAGTACCTGAACTCCAATGCTCCTTTTCATTGCATTTTTAATTGCCTTTTGAAACTGTCTCTCATCGTTTGCTACCAGAGGGTTTCTCTTTGCTATCCGGTAATGAAGCTCGCGATAAAGGACTTCCAGCATAAAACCACCTATAAAGCCTCTTTCAGAGCCTGCAAAATATTTTCCACTTCTCCTTTGCTCTCCGTCAGCTTGAGGAAAATATCTTCCAAGTTTTCTTCATGAACTTTCTCTTTTAACTCCTCCATTGTTCCTTCCACAATAAGCTCTCCCTTATAGATAAGCCCAATCCTGTCACATATCATCTCTGCCAAGGGCAACACATGAGTGGAAAACACTATGCTCTTCCCCTCTTCCTTGAATTCGAGGAGAAGCTCCCTTAATATCCTAGCACTTTTAGGATCAAGGCCGTTCATGGCTTCATCAAGAACAAGAACCTGTGGGTCGTGAAGTAGGGCAGAGATGAGAGAAATTTTCTGCTGTGTGCCAAAGCTCAGCGTTCCGATAAACTGATCGAGGTACTCCTCAATCCCAAAGGCTTTGACAAGATAGTTAACCCTCTCCTCCAGCTTTTCTTTAGCAATTCCTCTAACACTCCCAACAAAATTAAAGAACTCTTCTGGCGTTAGGCTTTCATACAGAACAGGGGTTTCGGGCACAAATCCCACGACCTCTTTCACCTTTACGGGGTCTCTTAAAGGGTCAATGCCCGCTATACTTACACTTCCAGAAGTAGGTTTGAGTATACCAACCAGAATCTTCATTGTGGTCGATTTTCCACTTCCGTTGGGTCCTAGAAGCCCATAAATTTCGCCATCATTAACCCTAAAGCTTATCCCATTGAGCACTGTTTTCTCGCCAAACTTCTTAGTGAGATTTTTCACCACGATCATGGAACTGCCTCGATTAATTGAGAACCCCTGCTCTAATAAACCTTTTGAGAGAGATTTATAACCATGAAATGCAAAAATGATAACATGAAAATCTTACTCGTCACGGGAATCCTCGCAGAGCCTCTGGTTAGGAAGTATGGAAAAGGGTGCGATGTGGTCGTATGTCCGGTTAGTGTGGCTGCTTTTCTAACGCCGAAAATGATTGTAAACTGCTTAAAAAAAGCCCACATAAAGGATTACGACCTGATACTAATTCCCGGGCTTGTGAGAGGTTCTGCTCAGGAGATTGAAGATGCCCTAGGAATTCCCACGTTTAAAGGTCCAAGAAATGCCTATGACTTACCTCAAGTCCTTCAAGCACTCAAAAATGGGTTCAAGTTGAGCAAAGAAATTCCCGCTGATGACCTATTTGAGATAGATGCCCTCAAGAAAGTCGAGGACATTAAAAACAAGGCAAAAAACAAAAAATACATTGAAAAAGCCCTCAAGAGGCCTTATAACTTCCTTATAGGAAATCTGCCCGTCGGACTTGACTTTCCGCAGAGAATAATAGCCGAGATTGTAGATGCCCCAAAGCTCAGCTTTGAAGAGCTTTTCAATAAGGCTGTCTACTATATTAAGAGCGGAGCCGATATAGTTGATATAGGAATGGTCAGCGGAGAAGAAAACCTCGACTTCATCGAGAGCATTCCAGAGCTTAGAGAAGCCCTAAAAAACTCCGGTTATACGGTTCCGATAAGCTTCGATTCCCTAAACCCAAGAGAACTTGAAAAAGCCCTCGACTTCGCGGACTTATTTTTAAGCGTTGATGAAAGCAACCTAGAAGATATGGTGACTGAAAAGCCCGTCGTTTTGATCCCGACAAATCAGAAAAAAGGCTATTTCCCAACCAATCCCCGAGAGAGAGTTGAATTCTTAGAGCAGCTCAAAGAAAAAGCGCTTTCCTTGGGGTATAAGAGGGTTATTCCGGATTTGATTCTTGAGCATGTTCCTCACTTAGCCCGCTCCATCTCAGCCTTCCAGCTCTACAGAGAAAAGCACAAGGAAGATGTTCTCTTAGCTGGGGTCGGAAACGTTGTGGAGATGATAGACGCGGACAGCGTAGGGATTAACGCCCTATTGGCAGGAGTGGCAAAGGAACTGAACATCTCACTCCTCCTCACTACGGAAGTCAGCACGAAGTGCAGGGGGAGTGTCAAGGAGCTGAAGAGAGCTCTGGACATGATGATCTTTGAGGTTCCCAAAGACCTTGGCTTTGACCTATTACTCTTAAAGGAAAAAAGAAGCAAGGGAGTTACCTATACCGTGAAATCCCCAATCGTAAATGCCGAGGAAAAAGGCGTGGAGCTTGAGGATATCTACTTCAGGATCTTCCTTAAGGATGATAAGATATGGGCGATAGCACACAAGGGCACTAAACAGCTCCTAACAGTGGTTGGAGAAGAACCAAACGCAATAATTGACACAATCTTGGAACATTTCGAAATTTCACCCAGACACGCTTTTTACCTTGGGAGGGAGCTTGAGAAGGCAAAAACTGCACTCAAACTGAGGCGAAGCTACCTGCAAGAGGACGAGCTCTTCAAGGATTTCTACTGAGGAAAAAGCATTAAAATAGAATTGCCAGAATTCAGAGACGAGGGTGATGAAAGCTTACCCTGAGCCCTATTGGCAATGAGGAGTACAGCCAGGGCTGATCAGGGATTTTCAAAGAGCGGAACTCTTGGCTTCTTAAATTTCTCTTCCAGCTCCGCCCGTTTTGCCCTAACCTCCTCCAAAAGCTCACCTATTTTTTCGTTTTCATGCTTTCTTGAGAGACTTACCAGAATCCCCTCGATAAAGCCCAGTATGGAAACGTTTATGAAATCCTCCCCTTTTTTGCTTGAGAGCTCCTTCTGAAGGGATACAAAGGAATCAATAGCCTTAAGGAGATGCTCTTCATTAAGCTCCTTACACAATGCCTTAACCTTCTCGACTTCCTCCATAGGAATCACCTCAGATTCAGCTTAAAGAACCTAACAGCGTTTTTATGAGTTATTCTCTCTACCTCCTTAACAGGCATGTCCTTTATTTTAGCTATTTCCTCAATGGCGAACTTCACATAATACGGTTTATTTCTTTCGCCCTTGAAAGGACTCATGTAGGGGGCATCGGTCTCAACGAGAATGTTCTCAACGTCCAAAGCCTTTACGACCTCCCTCACTTCAGGAATGAAAGCCACTCCGGTGCTTATACCTATGAAATGCCCGTTCTCAGCGATCTCTTTAGCCGTTTCAACGTCTCCGGTATAGGAGTGGAAGTAGCCATGGAGACCTCTCCTCTGGACTGCCTCATAAACTTCTCTTTCAGCATCCCTCGCGTGAAGAACAACAGGCTTGCCAAGCTCAGCAGCGAACTCAAGGAAATGGCTGAATATCTCACGCTGGTTCTTTCGTTCTTCTTCCGTTTCGGCATAGTGGTAGTCAAGCCCAATCTCACCAACGGCAACGATTTCATCCCCATGCTCCATTATAAACCCCTCAACCCTCCTGACCTTCTCCCAGTTGCCCCTTCTCGCTTCGTTTGGGGCGAATCCTAAAGTTGGAAACATGAAGCCAAAATACGGCTTTAGGAGCTCCCAGCTTTTCCATACATGGAATTTCCGGTACTCGGTTATGGAATCCACTATGGCGTCAAGGTGTTTTTGGCTCTCTTCAACGATTGCAGGGATTTCCTTCTTGAACATCTCCACATGAGCATGAGCGTCTATCATTTCGGCACCCCCTTTATTTGAGCTTCATCCTCAAGCTCCTAAGCTCAAAATCTCACGTCATCCCCGAGTCCACTCTTCTTCCAGACAACCTTTCCGTCTTTTCTAACGACAGCCAGGATTCTATGGTAAGGAATCTGAGTATCTTCAATGAAAAAATAGCCATGACCAAGCTCTATGAGCTTAACTGGGATTTTCTTGACATTTCCATACGCGCCCCTATGCTCAATAACTATGTAGTAATCATCCTCATTCTCTCTCGGGTCATATTTAATTTTGGAGAGAACCTCCTTGACGAAGCCCTTTCTCACTCAAAAGCCCCCAAAACGTTTTTAATTATTTCAAAGTTCTCCTTCCAGTTTTTTATAAGCCCTCCATGCCCCGGCAAAGCGATGTAAACGTCCAGTGCTTCCAGCTTCTTCAGGCTTCTTACCAATTCTTCAAAACTCCCCGTGGGCAAATCCGTCCTTCCGACCGTGCCTTTAAATACGGTATCCCCTGTAAAAAGGACTTTTTCTTCTGGCTCGTAGAGGCAAATACTTCCCGCGGTGTGGCCTGGAGTGTGAATAACCACGAGCTCTTTCTTCCCAACCCTCAAAACGCTCCCGTCATCGAGCTTTAAGTCAACACTATGTGGCGTAAACCGTCTCCCGTAAGCGTATGAGAGAATAATGTAGTCGTTTCCCTTCTCAATAGCATCTGCCGTGTTACTGTGAGCGGCAAAAACAACATTGATGCCTCTCTGCTCCAGTAGCCCCCCAAATTTCTCATTACCACCAACGTGGTCAAAATGTTCATGGGTGTTTACAATCGTGACCTTTTCAAGTCCTTCAAGGTAGCCCTCTCTATCAAACACTTCAAAATACCTGTGCCAGTAAATCCCGGTTCCAGTGTCAATTATTACGCCCTCCCTTCCGTCACGAAATAAGTAGATGTTCGAATCGTACCCTATTCCCTTGAGCATTACCGTGTTTGGCGGGATTTCTACGGGAATCATTGTAATCACCTCAAAAAGGCTCGAGGGGGGACCGCGTCCTCATCTCGGGGGAGCAAGTCCCGTCAGGAGGGATGAATCTCTTCATCGCCTGAGACTTGATTATCTGGTTGGCAAATAAAGTTTTCCTTTCCACAGTATTTATTAAGCCAAAGTACCAACTTTTATTTAGGTGAACCAAATGAAAGCCGAGAGAGCGAAAGAGATTTTAGTTGAGCTTTTAAAAATACCCTCTCCGTCAGGGCAGGAAGATCGCCTTGCCTTGCACATAATGGAGTTCCTCCACAGATTGGATTATGATGTCCACATAGAGAGCGACGGGAAAGTAATTGATCTCGTTGTAAACCCTGAAGCCGAGCTCTTCTTTGAAGTTCATATGGATACGATAGACATAAGAGCAGAGCCTTTTGTCAGGGGAAACATCGTCTACGGAACCGGTGCGAGCGATGTTAAAGGCGGACTGGCAAGCGTCCTCCTAATGCTTGAGAGCCTCAAACGGGATAAGCAAGACCTCAACGTCGGTGTTGTATTCGTGAGTGACGAAGAAAAAGGAGGAATGGGATCTGCCCTGTTTATGGAGCGCTACAAACCAAAGATGGCAATAGTAATAGAACCAACAGACCTTGAAGTGCACATAGCCCATGCAGGAAACATAGAGGCTTACTTCGAAGTTGATGGTAAAGAAGCTCATGGAGCATGCCCTGAAAGCGGGATAAACGCCATAGACCAGGCTTACAAGATGATAGAAGAGCTCAAGGCCCTTGAACCCTTCAAGCAGAAGGGAAAGTACTTCGATGCCTACATAGGGCTGCAGGAGCTGATATGTGAGAACCCCTACTACCTAATTCCAGCCCTCTGCAAGGGAAGGTTTGAAGCGAGGCTCTTGCCTGACCAGGAAGTTGAGGACGTTCTGGACTTAATGGAACCCATCCTGGACGAATACACCCTCCGGTATGAGTACACGGAAATATGGGACGGCTATGAACTTGACGAGAGCGAAGAGATAGTGCAGCTGGCTAAAAAAGCCATGGAAGAAGTTGATCTGGAAGACTTCGGAGGAATGAGGAGCTGGACAGATGCCATTAACTTCATGTACAACGGAACAAAGACGATTGTTTTCGGCCCCGGAAACCTCGACATTTCCCACACAAAGGGCGAAAGAATAGATGTCAGAGACGTAGTCAAGGCAAGTGAGTTTTTGAGGAAGGTCAACGAGATCTACGGGAGGAGCTGAGTTTGAAAAGGGCACTCTACAAATTTTTCGGTGCCCTCTTTTTGCTCCTGATTATTCTCTATGCAATTCCAATTCCAAGCACCGGGCAGGACGTAGAGGGGTTATCACTTCCAGAGAGCAAATTCATTGAGGTATGTGGGCTAAAGGTTCATTACGTGGAAAAGCCCGGTGAGGGAAACCTGCTTCTTTTGCATGGCTTTGGTGCCAGTACGTTTTCTTGGAGATACCTGCTCGAAAGTGACTTGAGAGTTAGAGTGGTGGCATTTGATCGCCCAGGTTTCGGGCTCACGGAAAGAAAAAATCCGAAAGAATTGCCCTGTAACCCTTATTCTCCAGAAGGAGCTGCGGAATTGACCTTAGAACTAATGGACAAGCTTGGAATGGAAAAAGCCACTTTGGTGGGACATTCTGCCGGTGCCGGGATAGCCATTTTGGTGGCCATAAAAGCCCCAGAAAGAGTAGAAAAACTCGTCCTTGTATCCCCTGCATGGGGAGCAAGAAATCAGAGCACCCTTCAGAAGTTCGTATTTTCCCTTCCTTGGGCGGAAAAGTATTTCCCTCTGGTTCTTCGGCTTTCTGTTGGAAGACTTGAGAACATACTTGAAAATGCATGGTACAACAAGAGCAAGCTTACTGATGAAGTCCGGGAAGGATACAAAATGCCGCTAAAGGCTAAGGATTGGGACAAAGGTCTTTTCTGGGTAACCAAGTATAGCAGCTATCCAGATATAACCGAAGAACTCAAAAACCTGATGATTCCAACTTTAATAATCTACTGCAGGGAAGATGCAATAGTACCACTGGAAAGTGGCGAGAGACTACACAGTATTCTCCCAGACTCCCAGCTTGTTGTGATGGAAAAGTGCGGACATTTACCACATGAAGAAAAACCGGAAGAATTTTTGAAAATCTTAGAAGACTTTTTAGAGAGCTAACTACTCTTTCCAGAACTTTCTCGTCCTTATGTACCTTCTCTCAGCTTCCAAAAGAGCAACCAGAAGGGCTTCTCCTCTATATTGACTCAAAAGCCTGGCGGCAGTGTCCGCACCAACGCCATAGCTTGCCAGTGCCAAAACCGCATCAAAGCCATAAGCTTTTATTAAGTCGCTTGCCTTTATCAGCCTCCTATAGGCACTCTCCTCTTCTTTTTCGAGTTTCTCCCCTTTCTTGAGCTTCTTCAATGCAGAGACAAAAAGGGCGTGTTTATAGTAACCTTTATTAGGGTTTTTGCTGAATTCTTTCAGGTGGTTGCCGTGATCCCCAGATGGGATCACAGACTCAAAGACCCTGAAAGCGTGGCATTCACAATTCTTGACGTTTTAGCAGACTTCGAATCAGAAGGAAAGCTGAAGAACCTGCCAAAATCCAAAAAATTTCCAGTAAAAACAATACTGGCAATACTCCTCTTTAAACAATACTACAACCTACCCCTCAGAGACGCCCAGCACTACGGCAGAAAATTCTTCGGAGCAAACATTCACTACTCAACCCTCCACAACTGGGAGAA